>CAZBUF010000389.1:0-4443 GCA_964495025.1 uncultured Bacteroidales bacterium
TCCTGGGCAGTCATCTCTTCGGTTTTTTGTTTCAGCTGATCATATGTCTTTTTCATTTTCTCATTAGCCCTTGTTGTCGACAGGTTAGCAGCAATAATCTCTCCCATTTTCTCAATGAATTCAATCCTGTATGGTTCAAGCTTATCAAATGATGCTATCTCCACAACACCCATAGCAACTTCATCAAGCCGCAGGGGAATAAAGGCGAGGTATTTGCAGACCGTTTCTCCCAGTCCGGATGTGATCCTGGTATATGCCTCCGGTATATTATCAACAAGCATTACTTTCTTCTCCTTAAAACACGTTCCAACCTGACCTTCACCTATAGTGAATTTACGGCCGTCAAGTTTCTCTTTTTCAAAAGCATAAGCTCCCAGCATCTCAAGATATTCGCCATCGCCGTCATCATTGAGAATATATATTCCGCCCTGGTTTGCCTCTACATATTCTACAAGGTTGGTAATTAATACTTTGGTAAGCACATTTAAATTATCTTTATTCTTGCTTATAAGATCACTGAACTTTGCCAGACCTGCATTAAAATATTTTTGTATTTTTTCCCCTTCTTCTTTTTCTTTTAGGGCGATACTTTGTTCTTTTATTTCTTCTTTCTGTTTTTCCAATGCTGCCTTTGCTTCCCTTATACTCTCTTCCAGTGAGGCTTTGTCTTTTTTGACTTTTTCATTCCTGCTTTTAACAAGCCTGTAGATAAGATAAATAATAATTACAGATACAAAAAGATAGAACAAAGTGGTTCTCCAGAACGGAGGGATAATTTTTATTTCCAGAGAAGCGCCTTCCTCGTTCCATATACCATCGTTGTTTGATGCTTTCACGCGGAAAATATAATCTCCGGGATCGAGATTTGTGAAAGACACCTTGCGTTCATTCTTTGCATTTATCCATTCGTCATTGAAACCTTCCATCATGTACATATACTGATTTTTCTCTGACTGCCTGTAGTTAAGGGCCGTATACTCGAATGAGAAAATATTCTGATAATACTTAAGCTTAATTCGCTTTGTTATCAGGATATTCTGCTTAAGCACCGATCCTTCACCAATACCAACATCTTCATTGAATAGTTTGAACCCGGTAATATAAACCGGGGGTTTATAGGGATTATCATATACCCTGGCAGGATCGAACAGATTAAATCCGTTTACACCCCCAAACATAAGTTCGCCTGTTGAAAGTTTCCTGAATGCCCATCTTCCGAACTGGTTGCTTTGAAGCCCGTCACTGGCATTATAGTTTTTGAAGGTCATGCTGTCAGGGTTAAACCTGCAGATCCCTTCATTTGTGCTGAGCCACAGGTTACCCTCATTATCCTCCACTATACCCATGATAACATCATTGGGCAGCCCGTCAGCCATCCTGTATATCTTAAATGTGTTCTTATTCCTGTTATACAGATTAAGTCCCCCGCCGTTTGTTCCTACCCACATCCTGTTTTTTGAATCTTCAAGCAGCGAATATACTGATACGTTGCTCAGTCCTGATGTCTCTTCAGCAGTATTATTTACCGCGCTATAATGTATAAAGTTATTTGTTTCATGCTCAAGCACATTCAGCCCTGCTCCTTCGGATGCCACCCACAGGTTGCCTTTGAAATCCTCGGTCATCATTACAGCTGCGGAAGTACTATAGGAATTGGTGTCAGCAGGATCATTTGTAAATCTTGTAAAGTCATCTGTCTGCCTGTTATACCTGTTGATACCGCTACCCCAGGTGCATATCCATATATCCTGGCGGCTGTCCTCATATATGTAAAATATGTTATTATCACTTAATGTTGATTCATCATCGGGGGTGCTGATATAATGCCTGAACTTTCCTGTGTTAGGATTATAAATATTTACTCCGCCACCCCACATGCCTACCCATAACATATCATGGCTGTCAAGGCATATAGCCAGGATCTTATTACTTGTCAGCCCGTCAGGATTATCGGGGTCATACATAATGTGAGTAAATTCTTTTGTTGCCCTGTTAAAATAATTAATGCCCCCTCCGTCAGTTCCTATCCAGATATTTCCTGATTCATCTTCTGCAAAGCCTGTGACGTTATTGTTACTCAGACTGTTTTTGTCATATTTGTTCTTCTTATAATGCGAAAACTTATATTTATCCTTGTCGTAAATACTCAGTCCTCCGAATCGTGTGCTTACCCACATGCGGTTGTTAAGGTCGAAATTTATGTGGGTTATATCATGGCTGCTCAGGCTGCCTTCCTCGCTTTCTTCCTGAAAGAACACGGTGAAGTTGTTCTCCAGCTCATTATATAAACACAGACCCCCGGAAGTGCCGACCCACACATTGCCGTCATGACTCTCGGCAATACAATTTACCAGGCTGTTAGGGATGCTTCTATTGTCGGAGGGATCAGTTAAAAACCTTTCGGCTGTGCCGCTGTTCACATCCAGAAGGTTCAGGCCGTTATCAAATGTACCTACCCACAGTCTCTTTTTTGAATCTTCAAAAATGTACTGTATCCTGTTGCTGGAGAGACTCTGAGGATCATAGGGGTCATGTGTGAAGTGAGTATATTTGTTTTCCTCTTCATCATAGATTGACAGTCCGCTGTATGTGGCTATCATGATCCTGCCTTTGCTGTCTTCCTTTATATCCCTCGTGAAATTACTTATCAGAGAATTGCTGTTTTCGGGATCACTAAGGATAAGCTTCATCGCGCCGGTCTTTATATCATAAAGATTGACACCCACCTCAGTGGATATCCACAGCCTGTTTTTTGAATCTGCAAATAACTTCTGAACCCCGTCGCTTACTATGCTGTTGGGATCATTAGGGTCCTGTATCATCCTTGTGAAGTTATCCATGTCGCGGTTATATTTGTTGAGGCCGGTCTGTGTGCCTATCCAGATATCGCCGTTTTTATCCTCAACAATTGTACGAACGTAATTACTGCTTATGCTGGATGTGTCCCTCGGATCGTTGCGGTATATTTTAAATTCATAACCATCATATATGTTCAGCCCGTCTTCGGTACCTATCCAGATAAATCCTCTTTTGTCCTGCAGTGTAATAAGGGCATTGCCCTGGGATAATCCTTCATCAACTGACAGGGTGTAAAATTTGATACCGTTTTTTTGTGCGTAAGCACCTGAATATAATCCAAGCAGGGTGATTACAGCAAGTACTCTAATTGGTTTGATACAGCCGGAGATGTTCATTTGGTCAGAGCGGTTTGATAATATATGGATTACTATGTTGACTTTAGAAAATTAACAAAAAAAAATGTTTTCCCAAAACAAATTTATGAAGGTTAGTTTTTTTCAACTGCCGTAACAATATCCAGATTAATATCTTCACCGGAAGGGAGGTTAAGTATGCGTATATCTTCTTTACCCTTAATTTTTTCAATTTTTACATTTTTGCTGCCTGAGATGCTTTTAATATTCCAGGGTAATTTAAGATTTACCTGCTGCTGAACTCCGGAACAAAATATTACTGATATTTTATTATTTTCCCACTCAAGACTTTTTATCTCTATCCGGCCACGGAGAAGTATCCCTTCAATTTTTCCTTTTGTCCATTCGGATGGTAATGCAGGCAGTAAAGATATAAGTCCGGGTTCTGAATAAGCAAGCGTCCGTATAATAACTGAAGGATAGCCACCGCTAAGGTCCATATTAAACAGTCCTCCCGGGTCGTGATAGGTAGCCAGGGAATTTGACCAGTAGCGGCTCGAAAGCCAGTAAATGATGTCACTTACTATTTCCCTTTCACCCATATTTGCTGCTGCCCATGCGAGGTTTACCATTCCAAAAACCATGATTCCGCCATTATCCCTTCTGCGGACTTTCATCCTTTCTTCTATTGCTTTTTTACATCCCTTGATCAATATGGTATCGCTGGCTATTTCAGGATCAACCATGTCAAATAAACCGTAAAGATGTGACACATGCCTGTGTTCATGGTTTTCTTCAAGTCCGGGCCATAACCATTCACGGAAACTTCCGTTTTCATCAACTTCATAAGCGGGCATTTTCGCAAGCATATCTTCCCATTTCATTATTTCAGCATTGTTTTCATTCAGGATTTTGCCTGCATTTATGCAGTTTCTCAATAATTGTTTTGCTACCGCCACATCCATGGTTGCATTAATACATGCCTGTGATCCGGAATTTCCGGGATTATTCTCAGGCGAATAAGAGGGATTGAAAATATACCTGCCATCTTCACCGGTAATAAGAAAGTCTTCATAAAATAAGGCAGCTTCTTTCATAAAGGGGTATGCGCGCTCTTCAAGAAAAGTCCAAACGTCGGGGGCTTTAGTCCAAAGTCGCTGAACTTCGCATCAACGGTCGTCGAGCATCGCACATCGTCTCCCACCCTCTCGAACTTCACCGTCATGTCGTAGGTTTTGGCGCCGCCGGCCACCGTGATCTTGCCACGCAACGGCACTTCTCCTTTGTCTTC
>CAZBUF010000390.1:0-2390 GCA_964495025.1 uncultured Bacteroidales bacterium
AGTTGACTATAAAGGATATAATGCTGAGCCATGCTGGATCAATATGGAATTTCGTGAATACAGGGGCAAAATTTATTTAACATATAAGACTCTTGATAATAACCTGTCCGGACATATTGAAGATATAAGGGGTCTGGCATATAAACATTTAATAAAAGCAGATGATATAGTTGAAAATACCATTGCATATCCTGAAAGAGATGTATATGGAATTCTATACGATATTAAGGGAAATACTGCCTCATCAGTGAACTTTTTTATTACAGACAGTACAAGTAACTTCCTGAGCGGGGCGCTTTATTTTAATGTGAAACCTAATAAAGATTCACTGGCTCCGGTGATAGATTTTTTTAAAAAGGATATTGAACATTTGATTGAAACATTCAGATGGTATTGAACCGGCGTATATAAATTTCTAATGCAGGATTATGGGGCTTATTATTAAGGAGCATATTGACAATGATTGCCTTCTTGGGGTCTGGGAGATTGCTGAGGATTATAATTCCCTGTTCTCCAGGTTATCTTTATTACCTGAAGATCTGCAGGCACTGGAGGATTTTAAAAATCCCCTGAGGAAAATTGAATGGCTGAGTGTAAGGGTATTATTAAATGAGATTACAAATAAAAATCTGTCAATTGTTTATAATGGAAGCCGCAAACCCTTTATTAAGGATAGGTCATACAATATTAGTATTTCACATTCCAGGAACCTGACATCCGTATTATTAAGTGAAAAAAAGAAAGTCGGATTAGATCTGGAATATATGTCTCACCGGATAAATAAGATCGCATCAAGATTTATCAATGATGAGGAAGTTATTACTGAAAACGATTGTGATAATAAATTTCATCTATATATTCACTGGTGCGCTAAAGAAGCTCTTTATAAAATATGCGACAAGCAGGATATAAACTTTAAAAAAAACCTGACTATTGAACCTTTTAAGCCGGGAGACAGAGGCCTTCTATATGGACGTGTAAATAACAGGTACATAAATGAAAGGTTTAAGCTTTCTTATTTTACAATTGATAATTATGTAATAGTATGGACAACCAGTTAAAAGGCATAATTTACAATTCGCTGATCTTAAAAACAGGCAAAAAGCTTGCGATACTTATTGATCCGGGCAAGCAGAGTGATAAGACTTTGTTCGAGACAATAAGAATTGCAAATGAAGCAAAAGTTGATTTTATTCTTGTTGGAGGAAGCCTGGTTTCAGGCTTTATAGATGACGTACTTGAAAAAATAACCAAAAATTCCAGGGTCCCGGTTATTTTATTTCCGGGAAACCTTATGCAGTTATCAGATAATGCCGACGGGATTTTGCTTCTTTCGTTAATATCGGGACGTAATCCGGATTATCTGATAGGCAATCATGTACTTGCAGCTTCATATCTTAAGAATAGCGGAATGGAAATAATACCTACAGGATACATACTTGTTGGTACACAAAGTAATTCATCCGTTGAATATATAAGTAATACCAGACCTATTCCGGCATGCAGGACCGATCTTATTGTTGCTACTGCAATAGCCGGGGAACTCATGGGGAACAAGCTTATTTATCTTGAAGCAGGCAGTGGTTCAGGCCACATGGTAAAGAAAAATGTAATCACGGAAGTGAAAAAAAATATATCAGTACCTCTAATAGTAGGAGGGGGCATAAAAACCCGTGATGATATTAAGGATATCTTCGAAGCAGGTGCCGATATAGTTGTTGTTGGCTCAGCAATAGAACAAAATCCCGAAATGATTAAGACTTTTGCCTACAGGTAGGGCGGCTATAAAAAACTGTCAGGACGCTTTACGCTTATTATTGAATAGTCTTGCCAGCAATCCTTTTTTTCTGTCATCAGTGTAATATTTATTATCATAACCGTATTTATACGCTTCCCGCTTAATATTGACATCATTTAACAGGACTGAAACATTTGTGAACTTGTTATTCTCAAAAGCCCTTGTTGTATTTACAAATGCTTCTTTAACAGTCTTGTTCATCCTGGCAACAAAAATATTAATATCTGCATGTTTCATCAACAGGTATGTTTCAGTAATAATTCCGGCAGGCGCTGAATCAATAATAATATAATCATACATCTCTTTTAGTTTGTCTATAAATTCCCCCGTTCTTTCCGAACTTATTAATTCAGCAGGATTAGGCGCAGCAGGGCCTGCAGATATTAAATCCAGGTTTTCAACCTGAGTTGGAATTATAATATCCTCAATAACAGCTTTTTCTATAAGGTAAGAATTAATACCTATCATATTACTAGCTCCAAATTCATCATGTATCTTGGGTCTTCTGAGGTCAAATTCGAGTAACACTGTTCTGTGACCGTTTAAAGCAAAAACCAGCGCAAGATTTATTGCACAGAAGGTTTTCCCTTCA
>CAZBUF010000391.1:0-4614 GCA_964495025.1 uncultured Bacteroidales bacterium
GGGTAATGAAGCAATTAATAAGTTAAATGACAGTGAATTGCATGGTAATGTAATTGTTGTTAAAAAATCTCAGCCAAAATCACGGAATACCCGTTCACGCTCTAATAAATAGATATATAGTATTTCAATGACAGGAAATTAAAAGCAGGTTTATCACCTGCTTTTTTATTTTATAAAAGAATGAATCTAACCGGTATCTGCAAGTATCCTGAAATTATCTGCATCAGGATGGACAGGAAACTTCTTTCCTGATTCCTGCAGTTCCTTATATGATAATGTGTATGTATCAATATTTGCTCTATCAGGTGAGGTTGAAATCTTCTTCCAGCCGGGATATCAGTTTGTTTATTTTCATTTTAACATTTTCAAGCAATCCCGGTATTTTATCAATATCAGTATTTGTTTTGGCATGATCTTCTATTTTCAGAAAATCTTCTTCTATATATTTAATCCCCAAAAAAGATATTCCTGGAATAAATTTATGTGCATGTCTGCTTAATGCGCTGTATTGATTATTCTGCAGGCATTTTTCCATTTTTGACAATGTATCGGGCGCGGTTTTTATAAATGTAACGATCATCTCTTTAATGAATTTCTTATCCGAATTTGAAATTTTGTTTAAAAAGCTTAAATCATATTTTACTTCTTTGTCCATCTTTGAAATCTGTTAATTCTATGTATAAATTCTATATTCTTTTGTTAAGGAGCGCTAAAGATATACTAAATGGCCACAAAACAAACCTGTATTATTAACTAATTAATAACCATTTTATAATTTTTTTTCATACGTTTTGGCTTAAATTTTGCTTAATCATTTATGAAACATTATTTTCGAAATTTCGTTTCTCTATATTTTATGTAGTTTTACATCAAAATCATCGATTTATGCTTTTTAATATTAAAGTAAACATGCGCGCGGTTTTATTAATCTTTGGTCTGATTGCCATCGGCATGTCAGGTTACAGTCAGAAACTGAATTATTACGAAAATCCAAAATACGGGCCTGACAGTATAGCGAGAGTTAAATGTGCCGGGAATTTATCAAACATGAGTTCATTTGTTAAAAACAACATGTATGATTATGCATACGACTCATGGAGATATTGTTATGCTAATTGTCCTTCTGCCAGCATTAACATTTATATAATGGGATCTAAAATCCTGAAGAGCCGTATTGAAAAATCTGAAGATGAAATAGTAAAAAACCAGTATGTTGACACATTAATGATGCTTTATGATCAGAGAATACAATATTTCGGGCATGAAGGCTATGTTTTGGGCTGGAAGGGTGTTGATCTGATTAAGTACCGCACAACCGATATCGAAATTGCTTATGAATATCTGCTGAAGTCAGTTGATCTCATGAAAGAAAAATCCGAAGAAGCTGTTATAATAACCCTTATGCAGGCAACAAATGCGTTATACAGGAATAAAATAAAGTCAGAAGATGATATTATCAACAATTATATCAGGCTTAGTGAATACCTGGACAAGAGATTAAACAGCACAAAATCAGCTGAAAAGACTCAACTGGCTATTGATAATGTCGAAAAGATCTTTACTGAATGCGGGGCTGCTAATTGTGAAGCAGTATCAAATATATTTACTCCGAAATTTGAAGCTAACAGGACTGATAGTGAATTACTTAAAAAAATTGTGTTGATCTCTGAAAAGAATAAATGTACGAGATCCTCATTATATCTGGATGCCCTTGAAGAATTATTCAGGATTGAGCCGTCTTCTGCCTGTGCAGCAAAGATTGCCCAGCTATTGATTGACAGGGAACAGTATAAAAAGTGCACGGACTATTTTCAAAAAGCGCTTGAACTGGAGACCGACAATGACACTAAAGTAAAGTATTATGTAGGACTGGCACAGATTTATATTGATAAAATAAAGCATTACCCGAAGGCCCGTGATTACGCATATGAAGCAATAAAAGTGAACGGCAATGCCGGGGATCCATATATCCTTATTGGCAACGCATATATTGCAGGTTCTGAAGACTGCAGCCAGTCGGCTTTTGAGCAAAGGGCCGTTTACTGGGCTGCTGTTGATAAATACAACAAGGCAAAATCCATTGATCCCGCTGTCTCAAAAAAAGCTAATGAGCTCATTGACAAGTATTCCGGCTATTTCCCCTTAAAGGAGGAAGCGTTCTTCAATGGCTTCGTTGACGGCCAGGAATATACTGTTGGGGGCTGGATCAATGAAAAGACCATTGTACGGACCAAAGAGAATTAATTTACTTCTTTATCCCATCTTTGCGCTTAACAGCGCCTGGTTATTCTTTCTTTTGCTTGATCAAAAGAAAGAATGAAAGAAAAATCAAGAGCTTACATAATTTTTGGATAAATCTAAAAGCTCGGCTCTTCTTTGCGCATTGCTAACCGTTTCACTTGCGCAATGCTTAAGGACCATCACCACGAGCCTTCGCTTAGATTTATTTTCCAAAATTTATGAAGGCTCAGCCCAATTCCTGATGGCGCGCAGCGATTTTTTCCGGCCAGCATTGCTACTCCCTGTTCTGTAAAAGCCATTGGATTATAACGCAAACCTCACCAACTTGAGATCACAAATTGTGATCTCAAGTTATTAAACTCATCTTTTGTAAGCTCAAACATAAAATCTTCAGGAAAACGCTCAATATTGCGTTTTACATGTTGCTTTAAGGTCCTTGTTTCTACTTCATACAGATTTGCCAAATCCCTGTCCAGCATCACTTTTTTGCCTCTTATCATGTAGATTTTACTCATTATTACTTCATCCGGAATAACAGATGGTTTATTCTGTATGCTCATTCTTTATTATATGATAGCTGTAGACTAAAGTTAATTACAGCCAGGCTATTAAAGTAGAATGAAGGTGAAAAGTGTATCAGGCGGTTAATTAATTTAAATCAGTGGACAGTACTTCAGTAATCCTGCGCATCCATGCAGGTGTTTGAAAAATGTAAGTAAAACTTGATTATATATATACAGCTTCAGTTTTCAACTTAAGTATGCATGTACTATTCATGAGGATTGTTAATCCTCATGAATAGCGAGATATTACATACTTTTAACGGATTACTATCTTCTTTATCACTGTAGAATTTTCATTTGTTATTCGAACAAAATATATTCCCTTTGGTCTTCCTGAAAAATCACATTCATCTTCTGTGACATTTAACTTTTCAAAAATAACATCCCCTACTGAGTTATAAATTTTATAATTAAAACCCGAAGTATTGGATTTAATTGTAAAAATACCATTTGTAGGATTGGGATATATATCAACATTTAAATCCTTTTTAAATCCATTGTTTTTGTCTTTTTTTTCTTCGTTTTTTTGATTTGATGTTGATTTAAGTAAATCTGCTGCTCTAGCTCTGAAAGCATGAAAATGACAATTTTTGTTTGCTTTAAAGTTTTTTAAGATTTTAATCTTATCTGTTGCAATAACTACTCCAGGATTACCTGCTGGTATTTCAATTTGTGTAGTTCCGTCTCCTAATATAACTTCTTCTCCAAATACCGGTATATTTTCCATGCTAAATGTATAATCATTATTAATGTTGACAATTGGTGGAAAATCACTTAAATCTAACAAAGTTGAGTAGGATTTATTTAATAAATGATAATGTATCTTGCCCAATTGACATGGGGTTAATGTGAAATTGGGTTTTTTACTGCCAAAATCCATAACATTATTTGGTTCATCAGGATTCCCCCAATTACAAATGCTATCTGGAGAAAATCCTAATGAAATTAAAGTATCAATAGATGGAGTATCATCACAATCATCAACATCTGATGTGCAAATGGTATCATAAAGATGTTCTAATCCAAATACATGGCCGGATTCATGAACAATAAGAAAAGGTAGCAAACCATATATATTAGGATCATTATTCACTTTATCACGGTATTCTTCCCAGAGACATGTTACTCTTAAATAAAAACACTCATATGAAAATGAGGCTTCTCCTCCACCGCCTCCAGCTTGAGCGAAAATATTAATCGCACTTTTACAATCACTCTCATCTAAATACTTATTCATCAATTGGGTATGAGAACAATCATTCCCATCATAGCAATCTGGATCAATATAATATCTGGTGCCTTCATTAGCAAGAACAAATCGGTACATTGGATCATAAGAAGGAGGAGGATTTCCGTCATTTGGATATTGTATAATATTTTGAGAATTCTCCAACTTAATATTAGCCCTATTTATAAGATCTTCCGCAAACTCATATCCATTACTAAATGATCCTCCAACACCCCCATCAGTAAATTCAGTAAAATTTCCAGGCTCAGTTTCAGAATATAAAATATAATGAAATCTTAGAGGAACATATTTTATATCTATATCGAGATCAGGATAAGGAACATAGCATTCAGTATTAACTTGTGAATAAATATCAAAGAAAATATTGAATATAAAAATGAAGAATATTAATTTTTTCATATCAATCGAATTAATTATTCTGATAATGATTCCAATTTAATACGTATTTCTAAATTCTCTTTTTTAAGCTGAATAATATAAAGCGTCAGTTCCTCAATTTTTTGCAGAAGTAAATTATTCATTTCTGCCATATCCATGCCATTTTCCTCCAATTCCTCACCA
>CAZBUF010000392.1:0-2086 GCA_964495025.1 uncultured Bacteroidales bacterium
TCTTTAACAGGTGTTCTTCAGGTATGGGATCAGGTTTATACGCCCGTACCGAGCGCCGGGTTTTAATTATATCCCAGAATGATTCCGCCGTCTGCCTGTCAGTGCTATTAGTACAGGCCTGCATTGCCGGGGCTATTGCCATCCCGGCAACCACAGATGCCCCTATTTTTAAGCTTTTTCTTCTGTCCATGATGTTTTATATTATTACGTTAAAAATGAATTATTTCAAAACTCTATAATCATATTTCTATCCGGCATAAAGTTTTTTTTATGCCACAAATATATTATACTGTCGTTTTCAATTTGAATTGAATCAGGCTCATAAGAAATATTATTTATCTGCAGATTATCAGGAAAGATCAATTTATAATTTGCTGTTTCAAAAGGCTTTCTCCACTTTTTTGTGGTTTCTAAAATATATTCTGCCCTGTTTTTATATAATGGTTGTTTATAATAAATTTTATATTCCGTGGATTCATATGGCCCAAGTTCCAATGCAAAATATATACCTCCTTTATCTTTGCGTATAATGTTTATCAGAGAATCTTTTCTACTGATACTGATCAGATCAATTTCCCCATAATACTGACTATCAACAGGAAATGGGTAATATAACAGTTGTTTGATTTCACCGCTACCAACATTGCATAGATAATATGTACCATCCACATGAAAAATACTGTCAAATATTTTAAATGTAAGTTTCTCAGCGTAAAACTCCAAATCCTGTGATTTACTTATTCCGGCAAAAAAAATGATATGAATAATTAATAACAGGCTTCTACAGGTCATTTCACTATCATCATTATATTACTTGCAACCTTTTTATAATCAATGTCCAAACAATAATAATACTCACCATCAGCAATATTGTTATTTCTGTTCCATGTGATCTTATAAATATTATTGCCATTATATATAATAGGTATTATTTCTACTATTTGCCCGCTAATATTAAATATTTTGATAACGGCATTTTTAAATTTACAATTTTGTGGAATATTAATTGAAATTGTTGTCTGATCACTTACAGGATTCGGATAATTGGCTAAAGATATAGAATTCGTAAGTTCATACATTTCGATACCCGTATGTACATAATCTTCAATTATAAAATTATATATATTCGAAGAATCAATTTCCACGTTAAATGATTTGTATGAAATTATCGAGTCTCCTAAAATAATGTAAGCACCATAATTTTTTGAAAACATTGAGGTATTTTTAAAATATCCATCTTCGTTTGTAATTATAGGTAAAAGATCTGGATCGGCTGTAAATAACTCGAAATCAGAACAATATTTAATCCGGGCAGAACCGATTGGTTTTAAAAATTTATCATATACGTAACCTGAAACTGTATCCCTGCTATTACATGTAAAGGGATCACTCCCGAGTGTTGGCGTTTTCTCATTCACAATCCAGTAAAAAATATCATCATATTCAGCACCAGGATATTCTAACTCAAAGTATTGCATTACAAGTGATTGTCCATCATAAGGAGTCCCACATGAATTACAATTCCCAAAATTAATATTTTGTATCCCATTTATTTCCCATTCAATATAGCCAGTTCCAGGTTCACATTCTTTTATATTTAAAACATCATCATATTTATCAATTGATACCGGAGTTACCAGGCTGTCTTTGGTAATTAATATTATCTCTCCGGCTTCCAGCTTTATTCCCGGCTTAAAATAAGATTGGTCTGACCAGGTCTCAAAAATTACATTATCAAGATAATATGACTGAGAATGGATTGAAGAACTGCCAACAATCTCAATAATCCAATCATCGCCTTCAAAAAAGATTTCACTTACGAATAAAGTAGGTTCGGGAGCCACAGGATTTGAAATTGCTGAAATACAAATAAATAAATAAATCTGGATTATTAACATTTTTTTCATAACAGTAATATTTTGCAGTCTGTTATTAAAATTGGAAATCCAATTAGTATATGTACCTAACTTTATAACAATAAATGTACAAAAACATGGGTATATTTCATACTTTATCGGGCATTAATTTATCACATTATATAAACTTTGGTTAATTCAAAAATATGAGCAGTCCTGTCCGGTTTTAT
>CAZBUF010000393.1:0-2454 GCA_964495025.1 uncultured Bacteroidales bacterium
AGCTGAACAGAGGACTTTCTTCTGCAGTTTATCAATATGTATGCATCTATTATTCAAAGAATATTCATTATACTGTCTCGGCAAAAGAATCATAATGCCTTCCGTGCAGGATATGCATTATTTATTTTGCAGAATACAAACACTAAATTAAGCATATATATACTAATTTATGAAAAATAGCTTTAAAAGAAAAGGGCGGATATTAAATATCACGCATTAAATATTTGATAGAATGGTATTTAATGAAAAAGAATTGTGGATAAGTTTTATAAATACAGGGAAATCACGTATATTATTTCTTTGCCACAGGGAGGGTAAAAATAAATTCGCTTCCTTTCCCGAAAGTGCTGATAGCCCTTATTTCTCCCCTGTTTTTTTGAACAAACTCTTTGCAGATAATAAGTCCCAGTCCGGTGCCGACTTCATCCCCGGTTCCTTTGGTTATGAAATTGGTGTCAATTCTGAAAAGTTTATCAATATTTTCTTTTTTTATTCCTATTCCTGAATCAGAAACAATTATTTCAATGAATTTGCCTTTGCTTTTCGAGCTTATCCTGATCTTCCCATTATAATTGGTATATTTTACTGCATTGGATAATAAATTTCTAAACACAGTATGTATCATGTTTGGATCGGCATAGGCTTCAGTGTCCTTGTCAATTTTATTGATAAATTCAATATTTTTCCTGTTGTCATTATTACTTAACAGTTCAACATTTTCATCAACAAGTTCTGAGATTTTGATAATTTCAGGGTTCATTTCCAGCCGTCCTGTTTGTGAACGGGACCATTCCAAAAGGTTCTCCAGAAGTGAATATGCATTTTTCGAGGTCTTTAGTATTATTGCAACAAATTCTTCTATTTGTTTCTTGTCATATTTATGAATATTCGATAATATAAGTTCGGCAAATCCCAGTAATGTATTAAACGGATTCTTAAGGTCATGGGCAATGATCGAGAAAAACTTGTCTTTTGTTGCATTAAGTTCCTTGAGCTCCTGGGTACGAATCTCAACTTTGCGTTCAAGGTTTGTATTGAGTTCTTTTAATTCAATGTTTTGTTTTATGATGGTTTTTTCCTGGTAGAAGCTTCTCAGGGCCTCTTTAATGGTTAATATAAGGTCCTCCTTTTCCCACGGTTTTGAAATAAATCTATATAAGTTTGCATGGTTTACTGCATTGCTGACTCCTTCAATACTTGCCTGGCCGGTTAATAATATATTCCTGGTATCGGGGATAAGATGGAATATTTGCTTAAGCAGCTCATCTCCCTTCATCCCCGGCATAATAAAGTCAGCAATTACAACGGGCAGTTCGATATTATCCCGGATCATTTCATCAATAATTTCCATAGCTTCTTCACCACTTTCCGCAACTTCAATAATATAATCATTATATTCGTTTTGAAGTTGTTCCTTTAATGAATCCAAAACAATAATTTCATCATCAATACAAAGTATTACATCTTTTTTATCCATTTTTCTTTAGTCCGGATTTAATTATATTGTATAGATCTTCTTCTGACCAGGGTTTTTGTATAACGGCGAACAAATCAGCATTTTTTCTTGCTCTGTTTATAGCATCCTCATTAGCCTGGCCGGTTAGCAAAATATTTACAACTGACGGGTACTTTTTATGTACGTTAATTAAAAATTCATCTCCTTTGGTTCCGGGCATTAACCAATCTGTTACAATTATAATGTTTTTTATTCCATCTTTTATTAATTCTTCAATAATTTCCATTCCTTCTTCAGCATTTTCTGCAATTTCATACAGGAAGCCATCTCCAAAATATTTTTTTAATTGTTCAATAAGACTTTCTAAAATTATGTTTTCATCGTCTACGCAAAGAATAGCAGTTTTATTCATTACAATCATATTTATTTTATAGGTATTTCAACAGTAAATACAGTTCCTTTTCCGAGTGCGCTGTTAACAGAAATCTTGCCTTCATGCCGTTCAATTATTTTATTAACAATATCCAGTCCGAGCCCGCTTCCTTCACCCTGTTTTTTTGTTGTAAAGAAGGGATCGAATATTTTATTCTGAATATCGGGTTCAATACCGCAACCGTTATCGGTAATACTTACGATTACAGAATTTTCTTTTTTCAGGGTGGTTATTTTCAGAACGCCCTTATTGTCCATAGCTTGAATCGCATTATGTATAAGGTTTGTCCATACCTGGTTCATTTCATCCTGGTTGCAGCTCACTAATGGAAGTTCTTCATAATGTTTAATGATTTCAATTCCATGTTTAAGTTGATTCTGATATAAAGTTAATACAGTTTCTATTCCGTCAATTATGTCAGTTGGTTCTTTCTCACCGGATATTCCGCGATGGACATATTTTTTAAGAGCAAATACCACCTTGGTTGCCTTTTCAACAGCTAATAATATTGTATAAGTATTTTTCTGGATTGAGGCAAAATCCCTGGCTATCTTAATAATTTCAA
>CAZBUF010000394.1:0-11702 GCA_964495025.1 uncultured Bacteroidales bacterium
AATTTAGCAATTCATCAATTTAGCAATTCATCAATTTAGCAATTCATCAATTTAGCAATTGAGCAATAGAGCAAATATTCATGCAAATAAATATTCTACAGCCTAAATTTGTCAGGCTATATTCATATAATTACTATATTGCTTAAAAATTCAGAAATGCGGTTCATGAAACATTTTTCTGTTATGTACTATAAGACATTCATAGCGGTTATTGTTGTATTAATACTGCAGGCATTATTTAATCTGAATTCTGCTACAGGTCACGGTTTCGGTTCAATACCAGGTTCGGGCAGAAGCATTGAAACAGGGAATTATCTGATATTTTTCAGTAATGATTCATTATCAAAGGATGATTATAATATGCTTATAAGAGAAGCCCTGGATTACCAGCTGGTTGCCGATTCATTGAGCAGGCTGGCAAAGACTAAAAGGGGGCTGTTACGGGAAATAAGAGACCCCGGTGAAAGAATAAAAGAAATTAGTGAGATATCAAGACTTGAGCAGGAATCAGAGAACTACCGTGAAAAGGCGGATGAGCGGTACAAAAATACTTTCATTTATGAGAATCAGGTTAATGAGGCCGAAAAGGCAGATGAAAAGATAAGACTTGTCAGAGAGAATAATGGAATAAAAGTATATCAATATGCGCCTGCTGGTGATAATATTGATATTGGCGATACTCTTGTGTCAGCCCCCGGTCTTAGGGTACGTGAGGGGAATACTGCATTATCCGGACAAACCAGGGCTGATGAGTTTGACATCCTGGAGATGTCTCCTTACAATGACCATAATCCTATACCTTCCGATATCAGGCTGCCTGCAGGATTGATTTTCAGAATTCAGTCGGGTGTATACAGTAAAGCGGTTCCAAACGATACCTATGGAGGGCTTACACCCTTATCATACATATGGGCAAATGGGAAATTCAAATATTTTATCGGTATTTTTTATTCTTCAAACAGTGCCAATAATGCATTGACAAGGATTAGGGAATATGGTTTTAATGATGCTTTCATAGTACCATTTTATGACGGAAGGATTATTACAATTGAAAAGGCAAAAGAGATTGAATATTCGCAAATAAAATTGTAAATAGCCCTTAGATATGAAGAAAATTTCATATTTTTGGGCAAGTTGTCAAACCAGTAAAATTTATTGTAGTTATTTAATTACCAAAAAACCTGGCAATGGGAAAGAAAGAATATACAGGCAACCGGCCAAAGCTTGAAGAAGTTGTTAATAAGGCTGCTGAAAAGGGGAAATACCTGGTATTATATAATGATGAATATCATACTTTTGATTATGTAATTGAGTCGCTGGTTGAAATATGTAATATGGATGCTGAACAGGCGGAACAGTGTACCTACCTTGTACATTACAAAGGTAAATGTGACATTAAAAGAGGTACTGAAGATTATCTTAAGCCTTTCAGGAAAGGATTGATGGATAGGGGATTAGAAGCTACAATTAATTGAAATTTCTTATAATATTTTGCTATCCGTATGTCACCTCTTGCTATTATTTTCCTGATATTGCTGGGCATTTTGCTTTTGTTAATTGAATTTCTCATTATTCCCGGAGTAACTATAGCCGGAATCGGAGGTTTTATATTAATTGGTGGTGGTATTTTTTCTGCCTACCATTTTCATAACATCAGATTTGGTAATATTACAGTAGCTGCAACAGTACTGGCAATAATAATCATTTTCTATTTTGCACTTAGGGCAGGAACCTGGAAGAAAGTAGCCCTAAGCACAAAAATTGACAGTTCTGTTGAGAATATAATTAAAGAAGACAAATTTAAAGTAGGTGAAAGAGGTAAGACTATTACAAAACTGTCTCCTATAGGAAAGGCTGTTTTCAATGATAAGATCGTGGAGGCAAAATCATTGGCAGGCTATGTTAATGAAAATACTGAGGTTGAGATTATTAAATTACAAAATACAAACGTTATTGTTAAACCCATAAACTAAAAAAAATGACTGGAACAGGTATTGGAACATACATACTTTATATTGTCGGTGTTATAGTATTCCTTATGGTGGTTCTCTATTTTGTGCCACTGGGATTATGGTTTCAGGCTTTGGTCTCGGGAGTCAGAATATCCTTAATACAACTTATTTTTATGAGATGGAGGAAAGTACCGCCTTCAATAATAGTAAGAGCAATGATTGAGGGGACCAAAGCCGGACTTACGCTGAACAGGAATGATCTGGAAGCACATTATCTTGCCGGAGGGCATGTTGAAAAAGTTGTACATGCTTTGGTATCTGCAGAAAAAGCAAATATTGAGTTGTCATTCAATATGGCTACGGCAATTGATCTTGCCGGCAGAGACGTTTTGGAAGCGGTACGAATGTCAGTAAATCCCAAGGTAATTAATACACCTCCCGTTACTGCAGTAGCAAAAGATGGAATTCAGCTTATAGCTAAAGCGAGAGTTACGGTAAGGGCCAGTATTAAACAACTGGTTGGTGGAGCAGGAGAGGAAACTGTTTTAGCAAGAGTAGGAGAGGGCATTGTATCTTCTATAGGTTCATCGAAATCACATAAAGAAGTTCTTGAGAATCCGGATTACATTTCAAAAGTTGTTCTGGATAAAGGACTGGACGCAGGCACGGCATTTGAAATACTATCTATTGACATTGCTGATATTGATATTGGTAAAAACATTGGAGCTGTACTCCAGATGGATCAGGCAAATGCTGATAAAAATATTGCACAGGCCAAAGCTGAAGAAAGACGGGCTATGGCTGTTGCTTTGGAACAGGAAATGAAAGCAAAGGCGCAGGAAGCACGTGCAAAAGTTATTGAAGCAGAAGTGCAGGTCCCGTTAGCTATGGCTGACGCTTTTAAAGCAGGCAACCTGGGAATAATGGACTATTACAGGATGAAAAACATTGACGCTGATACCCATATGAGGGACTCTATCTCAAAACCTCCGGATAAACCGGGGATAATTAAGAAATAATATTGTTGATAACTGTAATATATTAATAATGAAGGCTTTACCCGATATTTCAGATATTTCCGGGTAATATCTGATATTTAAATATTTATAAATAATTTTATCAGGTCTATAGCAGTATATTTACACATATATAAGTAATTTATAATTAATACGTTAATAAGCTTTTATGGAAGTATTAATTTAAGATTTTACATGTAAGAGGTGCTTATGATGTTATTAATTTATTTCATTTGAATCATAGCAGGTGCTTTATTTTTTTTATATTTAGTGGAAAAATGGGGATCATAAACTTCAATTTTTTTTTATTTATTGAAAACATTAGTAAGTTTGTAAGGTATATATAATCTTATGAAAACAAATATTTTGAAATTGTATAACAAATAATCAATTAATTATGAAGAAAATCGAACGAAACTACTTAACATCTGTTGTTGTTGCAGCTTTTTTACTGAGCGGCTGCGGCGGCTTAAATAAGATGGTCGATAAAACCAGCGACGTATCCTATCAAGTACAGCCTAATCCTCTTGAAATGCATGCCGGGGAAGTAGAAGTCACAATTGACACAAAATTTCCTGAAAAATATTTCAATAAGAAGGCTGTAGTTACTGCTACACCCGTATTAAAATATGAAGGTGGACAGGCCGAATTTGAATCAACTATTCTCCAGGGAGAAAAAGTCGAAGCTAATAATAAGGTGATATCTTACCTTGGTGGCGGATATTCATATACCGACAAGGTTTCTTACAATGATGAAATGCTTAGCTCAGAGCTTTACATTGAAATGTCAGCACAGATAAAAGATAAAACGCCTGTGGAAATTCCCGGAATTAAAATTGCTGACGGAGTTATAGCAACCCCTGCACTCGTTGCTGTTAACCCGAAAACCATTCTTATTGGTGACAAATTTCAGAGAATTATTCCGGAAACTGTTGATGCTGATATACATTACGTGATTAATAAATCTGTTGTAAGGGATTCTGAACTGTCAGCTGAAGATGTTATTGCTTTACAGAACAAAATTAAAGAAGCAAGCAAAGAAGAAAGGCAGGAATTAAAGGGAGCAAGCATTTCAGCGTATGCTTCACCTGACGGAGAGTATGATTTGAACGAAGGATTGGCTGAAGACAGGCAGGAGTCAGCTGAAAGATACCTCTCAAGAGTATTTAAAAAAGCTAAGGTGGAACAAGCTGAAGCTGAAGAATTCCTGAAAGTTAAATTTACTCCGGAAGACTGGGATGGATTTAAAAAACTGATGGAAGAATCCGATATCCAGGACAAGGAATTGATACTTAGAGTTTTGTCAATGTATTCCGATCCTGCTGTAAGAGAAAAAGAAATAAAGAACATATCTGCAGCTTTCGAAGAAATTGCTGAAAAAGTATTGCCAAAACTTCGCCGGTCAATGCTGAACATCAATATTGACAAAATCGGCTATTCAGATGAGGAAATTGCAGAACTTGTAAAGACAAATCCTGATACCCTGAATCTTGAAGAAATGTTATATGCTGCTACATTAACTGATAATCTCGAAGAAAAACTTGCTATTTATCAGAAAGCTTCCGAAAATTACCCGCAGTGTTTCAGGGCTAAGAATAATGTTGGCCATGTATATATGGGTCTGGACAAAGTAGCTGAAGCCAAGGAAGCATTCCTTGCTGCCCAGACAATAAAGGATAATGACATTATCAAGAATAATTTAGGAGCAGTAGCCCTTAAAGAAGGTGATCTGACTACTGCCGAACAGTTATTCACATCAGCCATGGGTGCCGGTGATGCTGTTAATTATAATATGGGAATTATCAAGATCAAACAGGCTGATTATAGCGCAGCAGTTAATTATTTCGGTAACACACCTTCATTTAATGCTGCACTTGCACAATTGCTGAATGGTGATACTGAAAAGTCGATGGCTACATTAAATGAACTGGGTGATGTTGATTGCCCGATGGTATATTACCTGAAAGCTGTTGCAAGCGCCAGAGGTGACAAGGAAGAAGGAGTACTGAATAACTTACGTACTGCTGTTGGCAAGAAAGCTGAACTTAAGGAACATGCAAAGAAAGACCTGGAATTTGCAAAATATGCTGAAAACGAAGCATTTGGTTCAATAGTAGAATAAAAATTTTATATCTTTCTGAAAAGCGGCCTCAATTATTTAAGGCCGCTTTTTTTATTTTTTCAATAAGATCCCAGAGTACTATACCAACAGTCACAGATATGTTAAATGAATGCTTTGTGCCGAACTGCGGTATTTCAATACTCATATCACTCTCATTAATAACTGACTGATCAACGCCCCTGATCTCATGTCCGAATATCAGAGCGTACTTTACTTCTTTCTCAACAACGAAATCATCTAACATCACGCTCTCATCTGTCTGCTCAACTGATACTATTTTGTAGTTGTCCTTTTTAAGCTGTTTTACAGCATCAATTGTTGTCTTAAAATATCTCCAGTGTACAGAATCAGTTGCACCCAAAGCCGTTTTGTGTATGTCTTTATGGGGCGGCGGAGCTGTAATACCACATAAGTAAACAGCTTCAACAAGAAATCCATCGGCGGTCCTGAAGACAGAGCCGATATTATTCAGGCTTCTCACATTATCCAGCACAATTACTACGGGATGCTTCCCGGCCTTTCTGAATTCCTCAACCGATTTTCTGCCAAGTTCAGCATTTTTTAATTTTCTCATCTGGCGTTATGTTAATGATCATTCGTATATCCGGGTTTACAATAGGTGAATATAAAATAAATAAATTTTTTAGTAACTTAAAATTTTAATTAAAGCTATGCAATAATATGAACATTCATGAATACCAGGGAAAGCTGATACTCAGGAAACATGGAGTCCCGGTACCGGAGGGGCTTGTGGCTTTTTCTTCCATAGAAGCACGCAGGGCGGCAGAAGAAATAAAAAAGAACACGGGAACAAAGTCTTTTGTCGTTAAGGCTCAGATACATGCAGGAGGAAGGGGCAAAGGCGGAGGAGTAAAGGTTGCAGGGAATATCAGGGAGGTAGAGAAATATGCCGGGGAAATTATAGGCATGCAGCTGTTTACGCATCAGACAGGGCCTGAAGGTAAAAAGGTTAATAAAGTGCTTATTGAGCAGAATATTTATTACAAGGGTGAAAACCCCGTACGGGAATATTATTTAAGCATCTTACTGAACAGGGATTCCGGTAGGAATATAATAATGTATTCACCGGAAGGCGGCATGGATATTGAAACTGTTGCGGAAAATACCCCGGGACTGATCTTCAGGGAAGAAATTGATCCCGGCGTTGGACTGCAGCCTTCCCGGGCCGTGAAAATTGCAGTTGACCTTGGTCTCACAGGCAGGGCGCTGGAAGAAATGATAAAGTTTTCCACTGCTTTATATAAAGCCTACATTGATAGTGATGCTTTGCTTATTGAAATAAATCCGGTGATAAAAACTTCTGATGATTTGATACTGGCAGCAGATGCAAAAATAAAACTTGATGAGAATGCATTTTTCCGGCATAAAGATTATATCGACATGAGGGATATGGAGGAAGAGGATCCTGCTGAAATTAAGGCATCGGAATATCATTTAAACTTTATCAAACTCGATGGAAATATAGGATGTATGGTAAATGGGGCAGGTTTGGCTATGGCTACCATGGATATGATAAAACTATCAGGGGGGAAACCGGCAAATTTTCTTGATGTTGGAGGTACAGCCAGTGCCGATACTGTTGAGGCCGGATTCCGGATTATTTTAAAGGATGATAATGTAAAAGTTATATTAATAAATATTTTTGGAGGGATAGTAAGGTGTGACCGCGTAGCACAGGGAATTATCGATGCATATAGAACAATCGAAACAATTGATATCCCTGTTATTGTACGGCTGCAGGGGACTAACTCCGGGGAAGCCAGGAATCTGATCGATGGATCCGGATTAAAGGTGCAGTCTGCAGTGACATTACAGGAGGCAGCTGATCTTGTTAAAAGAAGTGTCTGATACCTGTAAGTTTGATCAGACCGGTTTTCTCCTTAGCGGCAGTGTCATACATCTTGGCCCGCCGCCACCTCTCGCCAGCTCTCCGCCTTCAATAGTCACTACCCACTTTTTATAGTCATCAGGATTTTTAAGTCCGCTTATAGCATCCTGGGCCTTTATTATCTCAAAACCCTGTTTGTTAAGTTCTTCATTGGTGTGAATGTTTCTTTCATAACCTATTACTCTGCCCGGAGCGAGTGCAAAAAAGTTTGTTCCGCTATGCCATTGCTCCCGTTCCTGAATCAACCTTTCATTTCTTCCACCGCAGGGAATAAATTTTATGTCTTTGCCTGTATTTTTCAATAACGTAATAACGTTGTCAACGGTCTCAATGTTTTTAACTTTCTTATTATCTAAAGTTATCAGCACCGTTTTAAATGTGATATGGTTCATTATTAAGGGTTCATATATGATACAGGTGTTACCATCCAGAAATGTCAAAACCATATCAATATGTACGAATGATTCGGGAGTATGAGGCAGTTCCTGGACGATCACATGCCTGATATCCTCCTTGTCTTTCACCTGATCGATTATATAATCCACTCCTTTTGAAGAAGTTCTGGCGCCTATACCCGTAAGGAGTGTATTTTTGTCAACGATAATAATATCACCTCCTTCTATAGTAATATTTTGCCTTTTATTATCCTGATGGCCCGGACTGAGAGTTTTTGTTTGAAACAGAGGGTGGTGATTAAAAATATATTCCATAATTAATGCCTCGCGAACCCTCACTTTTTTAGCCATTTTTCCGATAAAAACATCATTATTTATAATAAATGAAGGATCTCTTGTAAAAAAGAAGTTGTGCAACGGTTCAAGGGAATAATTGTATTTACTCAGGTAACTGGACAGGTTATTCTTTTTCAGCAATACTCCTTCAATAAGCTGACCGGTAAGTGCTTCATCAGAGAGTTCTGAAAGCCTGTGATATATATCAGGAGTTTCGCACGCGCCTGCAACTTCTTCCAGAAGCTTTGCTCTGGTTTCTTTATTCTTTAATATATCACACAACAGGTCTTTAATTTCAAATACCTCTGTGTATTTTCTCAGAATATTTCTAAACTGGCTATATTCCTTTGCAGCAACTGATAAGTTTAAGATATCACTATATAAAGCTCTTTCAGCGGTTGAAGGATTCATATTTTCAACTTCAGGGCCCGGAGAATGAATAATTACCGCTTCAAGTTCTCCTGTTTCCGATCCTATATTGATTTTTATTTTTTCCTGTTCAGGCATATGATGTACTTGCTTTAGTATGAAAGATAAATGTCATTACTGACTGTTTCTTAACTAACTGCTGCTATAAGTCATTTTTTATGAAGGATCTTTTTGTGAGTCCCGTCACAAAAAGGCTTGTTGCCTGAGCCTCCGCACCTGCAAATATAGACCTCCTTATATTCTTCTGATGATTCACCTGATGAATCAGTAAATATAAAGTCGCCTTTGATTTTTACCGGGCCGTCCTTTATAATAACAACTTCCACAGGGGCTATGTGCTTTGAATTTTCCATGATTTATATGTTAATTACCGGTGTAACCGGTTTCTCTGTGCTTACCGTCGCAAAAAGGCAATCTATCTGACTTTCCGCATCTGCATATTGAAACGGATTTCATTTGTTCCATAACCGTACCGTTGTCGCCTGTAACTTTAAAATTACCTTTTATTATTACCGGGCCGTCCTTTAATACTTTTACATCAGTTTTACCTGTTGTTTCGGATTTTACCATTGATCCTTCCTTATCGATATCGGCGTTCCTTTTATATGTCAATGCGTTTGTAGGGCACTTTTTTACTATTCTTATTATATCTTCCGTTGGTGCGCCGTCCATATTTATCCATGGCTTTCTTCTGGGGTCAAAGACCTCAATGAGTTCCCTGTAACAATATGTTGCATGAATACATTCATCCGGCTTCCAGTAAACGGTTATTTCTCCGTTTGTGTATTTACGTGACTTACTATACATTAAATCATTTTTAGTAAAATTAATAAATTATATATGAATTCCTGCTATCGGTCATTATTATAACAACTTTGAGGTTTATTGGTTTAAAGCGCCGGACTTTCATAATGATCCTCTTCTGCTTTAAAATACTTTTCATTAATTAAAATAATAAATCCGGACTTTCATTGTGAAGTAGTAATGCATTTAATAATTTTACCGTATAAATTTTTTTGATTCAAATCAAACATAGAGTCTTTTTTTCTTGTTTAAAGATCTGAAACTTTATGGCACAAATGTTGTTTAGTTTTCTTAAACCATTACATGATTGGTAAAATATTAATAACAGCACTGGGACTATCGCTGTTCATTGACGCAAGAACACAAGATACTGTTCAATTGCAGAAAGATATTGCAGGCCATGTTCTGTATGGGATAATAAATGATGGCGATACATTGCTTTTATCTTCAATTGACGAGGTGCGAATTTATCCACAGAGAAGATTTGACTCACGAAGAGACATGAGAAGATACAGAAGGCTGATCAGGAATGTCAAAAAAGCATATCCTTATGCAAAACTGGCCAGACTGAAACTTGACGAGATAGAAGTGAATTTTGCACTGCTCACCACGGAAAGTCAGAAGAAAGCATATATCAAACAGGTTGAAAAAGAAATAATGGATGAATATGAGGAGGAATTAAAGAAGCTTACAATAAGGCAGGGCAGAATACTTATAAAGCTTATTGACAGGGAGACGGGTGAGACCTCTTATGAACTGGTAAAACAGCTCAGGGGATCTTTCTCTGCTTTTTTCTGGCAGACCATAGCACGGCTATTCGGATCAAATCTTAAATCTGAGTTTGATGCAGCGGGAGAAGACATGCTGATTAATGAAATAGTCATAATGATCGACAACGGCCAGTTGTAATTCTTTAGGGGCAGCTCTCTAATCCTATAGAGGGGCAATACGATTAAGCTCATCCCTGAATTCTTCGGGAGAGGCAATAACTTTAACATTTGCCGGCAGTTTGTCTTTTATATTCTCTGTCTGACAGCCTGATAAATATATAGTCTGGCCTGAGAATTTATCGGCGAGTGTTTTTGAATACTTAATGATATCTTTTCCGTTTTCATGTGATACAAATGCTGTGACCAGGTAATTCGCAGGCTTAAGCCTTTTGGTCTCGAACAGATCGTTGAGAGGAACTGACTGTCCGAGATAAATGACCCGGTGGCCGCGCCTTTTTACCAGGTAGTGAAAGAAAAGTAATCCCAGCTCATGGAATTCACCCTCAGGCAGGAACAAGGTAAATATTTTTGAATATGGATTATTTCCGGATATCAAAGAGTCAATGGCAACAATAAGCTTCCGGCGTATCAGGTTTGATATAAAATGCTCCTGTACAGGATTGATAATACCGGTCTGCCACATAACGCCTACCTTTATGAGGAACGGATAAAGGATATTTATTATCGTTTCTTCAAATCCCAGTTGCATGATAGCCCTTGCCAGGATTTTTTCCAGTTTAACCTCGTCAAAATCTATCATGGCAATGGCCATATTATCTACAAGGCTCTCAGCGTCATTATAATTCTGGATAAGCTGGTTTATCTTCTCATTTATTTCTTCATCCGACAGTTTTGCTACCTTTGAGATCTTAAAGCCGTTGCGGTTCAATAAGGAGATATTCAATAGCTTTTTAAGTTCACCGTCGCAGTAATGCCTGATATTTGTTGCAGTACGCTGCGGAGCAATAATGTTATACCGTTTTTCCCAGATTCTTATTGTATGGGCTTTAATACCTGAAAGTTTTTCCAGATCCTTTATTGAGTAAGTTGCCATTTGACAGGAAATATCAATTTCATGTAATTGAATAACAAAGTTGTAGAAAAAATGTTTAACAACCGAAAAACTTTATAACCGGTCACTTCCTTCCGGTTTTCCTGATAATCATCAGTCCGTCCCTTACAGGCAGGATCACATTCTCAACATTGCGATCATTCTGAACATACCTGTTAAATTCAATTATGCCGCTGGTTTCCTTATCAATTGATTTTTCTTTCTTTACTACTTTTCCTTCCCAGATAACATTATCAGCCAGGATAAACCCTCCTTCGCGTACTTTATCAAAAATCAGTTTATAAACATCAGTATACTCATTCTTGTCGGCATCAATATATGCCAGGTCAAATATACAATCAAGCCGGGGAATTATTTCCCTTGCTTCGCCTGTATGCAAAATAATTTTTTTATCGAGGCCTGCTTTCTTAATATATTTTTCAGCAAATGCTGTCAGCTCGTCATTACGTTCTATTGTATGTACTTTGCCGTTGTTATTAAGCCCCTTTGCCATGCATATCGCTGAATAACCTGTGAAAGTCCCTATCTCGAGTATATTTTCCGGGTGGATCATTTTACTTATCATTTCCAGTATCCTGCCTTGCAAATGTCCTGCCAGCATCCTGGGATGAAGGATCCTTAAATTTGTCTCACGGTTCAGCTCTTTAAGAACCTTATCTTCGTCTGTTGAGTGCTCAAGTATATATTCATTGAGTTCATTATCAAAACTTAGCATAGTTCAGTGATTATGTCTTTTATAAATATTTAAGAAAGGATAGTTTTTCCGTGTTGAATATCTCATTAGCCACATCCTGCAATTGTTTTGCAGTTATATTGTTTATTTTCCGGCTTATTTCTTCAAATGAATCAACCCTGTCAAATATAAAATAACTTTTGCACATTGCCAGCATAAGATTT
>CAZBUF010000395.1:0-3035 GCA_964495025.1 uncultured Bacteroidales bacterium
AATTGAATAAAAAATAAATATTCTTTCAATATGTCATAAGTTATCTTCCGTTAATACGGAATGAAGATTTTAGGTGACTATAGCAATGGGGAACCACCTCTTCCCATACCGAACAGAGAAGTTAAGCCCATTAGCGCCAATGGTACTGCGAAAGTGGGAGAGTAGGTCGTCGCCAATCTTTAA
Organism: uncultured Bacteroidales bacterium; assembly: GCA_964495025.1. Classification (GTDB taxonomy): domain Bacteria; phylum Bacteroidota; class Bacteroidia; order Bacteroidales; family UBA10428. The sequence continues at coordinate 184 of CAZBUF010000395.1, forward strand.
ATCCCGGTCTGCACAATGTCAAACCGGGATTTTTTTCTTATTAATAACTCCTGCTAACTTGTGAATAACATTCCCAACCTGTACTAATTATCATATTTTATTGTTCATATATTTGATTATGAAATTTTTAGTCACTTTTGTGCTGATTTTTATTATTGACCTGTATTGTTGTAAAATATATGCAGAAGGGGATACTATCCCTGTTATTTCCTCATGGACCCTTGAAAATAACTATTCCCTGAAAAAAACTGCAAAAGTAGATACGCTGCTGAATTATTTCCATGTGTATAATCCTGTATTTAAATATTCAATATCCAATTCATACCTTGGAAATATAGGTTCCCCCTCAATAAGTAATATATTCTCAGACAGGATTGAATATGAAAATTTTCCAATGATTAATGTATTCTATCCCTATATGAGCACATCAGCCAACACAAATTATACAAATACACGCAAACCTTTTACCAGGCTGGGTTATACAAATGGCGGAGACCAGAATATTAAAGAAGAAACACTGGAAGCATACCATACTCAGAATGTGAACAGGTACCTGAATTTTGGAATAAATTATAAACTGATATCATCAAAAGGCCAGTACAGTTTTCAGAAAATTACAAATAACGCCATCAAAATATTTACATCCTGGGAAAAGCCTCAATATAAACTCTACTCAAATTTTAATATCAACAGGATAAAAGCTGATGAGAACGGAGGTGTTATCAGAGATTCGCTGATTACAGATTCAATATTCCAGTATACTACTGATATACCAACAGTGTTCGGAGGCGTGGATCAGGGAAATAAACATGATCCCGATGTATTGACCACAATTAACAATATAAACTTCACCTTGGTGCACGAATATAAATTTTTCCGTCATGAAACGGGTGACACATCCGTAATTATTGAAAAAAGATTTGTTCCTGTAATAGGCCATATTCTGAAATATGACATATATAAAAGACAGCACAGGGACAGGAAGCCGCAGGCCGGAGTAGATGAGGATTTGTACGGCAATACCTATCTTGATCCCGATTATACTTTCGATTCGGTTTTTTTCGGAGATATGTCAAATACTCTAAGGTTCAAATTAGAGAATATTGATAAAAAAGGCAGCTATGATCTTGACTTTGATATTAGCTATGAACAACAAAAATATAACTATTATACGCCCTCGGGAGATGATATTAATTTTGTCGGCGATAGCTCCGGACAATACCGGTTCGTAAATTGCAAATACTGGTTCGATACTCTGAACAGGACAAAAATACTGACAAACACATCTGTTGCTTTTAATGTCTTTAACACAACGAGTACCACATCAGGCGCCAACATTAGGGCTGAATATTTCCCGTGGGGATACAGGGCAGGCGATTACAGACTGAATGCAGGGTATACTTTCCTGTTTAAGGGCAGTAAGAAAACATCATCAGCATTTTTATCACTCGAGCACGCCAGCAAAACACCGGCTTATCTGTACCAGAGTTTTTATTCAAATTATTTTTTCTGGAATAATGACTTTAAATCAGTTAAAAGCAGCACGCTGACTGTAATGTATAATACCTCATCCGGAAAATTTGATACAGGCATTGATTACTGCATGTTTAAGAACTTTATATATTTCAATACCGATGCTTTGCCTGAACAGTTTGAGGATAACCTTTCGGTTTTTTCATTTCATCTGACAAAAATTCTGGAATTCTGGAAGTTCAGCTCATTGAACAAAATTGTGTACCAATTTGTTAATAACACTGATTACCTCAGCTTACCTGAATTTACAGCATTTAATTCAACATTTATTAAACATAAGTTTCATTTTAAATTGACTGACGGGGGATTCATTGCAATGCTGGGTTTTGATTTGTCTTATAACACAGAATATTATGCAAATGCATATAATCCGGCACTGGGAGTGTTTCACCAGCAAAATATCAAAAAACTGGGAAATTACCCCTATATGGATGTCTTCCTTAATATTAAACTTAAACGTACAAGATTTTTCTTTAAGTATGAACATATAAATTATAACTGGCTCAATAGAAATTATTTCTCGGTATTACATTATCCCAGAAATGAAGGAATGTTCAAATTCGGATTATCATGGATTTTTTATGATTAAAGATTTTGAGTCAGTTGAAAATTTTAAAAAAATGAAAAAAATATATAACAGATCGATAATATTACTATTACTATTGGTATTTTCCTGTATACATTATGAGCGATCTCATGATATATATGGAACAATGAGTGATTTTGAAAAAATATCCAGAAAGGGCAAAATGGTTGTTTTAACGGATTTTAATTCCACTAACTATTTTATATACCGTGGACAACCTATGGGTTATCAATATGAACTGTTGCAGGAATTGTCGGATTATCTCGGGCTTAAGCTGGAGGTACGCGTAAGTAATGACCTGGAAAACAGTTTTAACATGTTATTGGACAAGGAGGTTGACCTTGTAGCAGCCAATCTTACTGTTACCGCACAGAGAAAAGAGATTGTGGCATTCACTGTTCCGCACAGCCAGACACGGCAGGTCCTTATTCAGCGTAAACCCGGTAACTGGAAAATAATGGACAGGGATTCCCTAGAATCAACATTTGTCAGAAATCAGCTTGATCTGGCTGATAAAACTGTTTATGTGAAAGCCAATTCTTCACATGCTGAGAGGCTCAGGAACCTTTCAGATGAGATTGGCGGCAATATAAATATTGTAGAGGTAAATGATGAGGTTGAACACCTGATATCAGGTGTTGCTAACGGAGAGATAGATTTTACTGTAAGTGATGAAAATGTGGCGCAGGTAAACCGGAAGTATTATGATAATATTGATGCACAAACACCGGTA
>CAZBUF010000396.1:0-3975 GCA_964495025.1 uncultured Bacteroidales bacterium
GCTAGCACAAGCGAAACAGGGCACGCAAAAAATAGTGCCAATTTTAAAGTTTTATTATCATTTTGCACTGGTTATGTAGCCTTCCCCAAAAATAGGACAGTTTAAAATTAGACAATTTATTAACTTAAAGCTGTTTTATTATGAAAATGACAAGATTTACAGAAACACAAATCATTAAGATTTTAAAGGAGTACGATTCAGGGAAAGATACAAAAGATATCTGCCGTGAACATGGTATTTCAAGAGCTACTTTCTATAATTGGAAGAAACGTTACGGAGGCATGGAAGCCTCGCAACTAAAACGTTTAAAAGAACTGGAAGATGAAAACAGGCGGTTAAAGCGTATGTATGCCGATTTAAGCCTGGATCATGAACTTTTAAAGGATGTTTTAGGAAAAAAGCTTTAAAGCCCTCAGAGCGTAAGCAAGCCGCTGATTATTTAATAGAGGCGAAAGGAACGAGTACTCAGAGGGCTTGTAAAGTAGTAGGACTTACTCGCTCCATTTGGTATTATACAAGTAAGAAAAACGATAGCCTGGTAATTGAAAAGCTGGATGAATTTGCCGATAAGTTACCTAATCGCGGGTTTGATACATATTATGGACGGTTACGTGAAGCAGGATATAGCTGGAATCGAAAACGTGTCTTACGTATATATCGAAAAATGAACCTTACCATGCGTCGTAAGCGAAAGAAAAGGTTGCCATCAAGAGTAAGAGAACCAATTATAATACCTCAAAGACTTAATGAAACATGGTCCATGGACTTTATGTGTGATACATTAGAAAACGGTAGGAGATTCAGGATATTAAATGTTATTGATGATTATAACCGGGAAGCCTTAATTGTAAAACCACAATTAATATTTCCGGGTGAACTTGTTATCAACGCGTTAAATGACCTGGTTTTTTATAGAGGAAAACCAGCTCAAATACGCGTCGATAATGGGCCGGAGTTCTTATCAAACGCTTTTGTAAACTGGTGTAAAGAAAACGCTGTAAGAATAATATACATTCAACCCGGAAAGCCTGTTCAAAACGCATTAATCGAAAGATTTAACAGACTTTATAGAGAAGATGTGCTAGATGCTTATATTTTTGAAGATATACACCAGGTAAGAGATATTTCAAAACAATGGCAGGAAGATTATAATAATAATCATCCTCATGGATCTTTGAAAGGAAAATCTCCTATACAATATGCAAAAATGAAAGACAAAGAGGTTTTTATGGAGTAAAATATTTTAAAAAAAAGTCTAAATTAGCTATGTCCTAAAAAAGGGAAGGCTACAAGAAGAACAAGGAAAAATTTGAAAAAAGGGATAATTAGAATCTGAAATTACGGTCTGTAGCTCAGCTGGCAGAGCACGTGACTCTTAATCATGGGGTCGAGGGTTCGAGCCCCTCCGGACCGGCTATAAATAGGCAACTTAATAAGGTTGTCAGATATTAATTTCAATTTGTGCAAATATTTTGCAAACAATTCTATTTAAATAAGGTATTGGTTTTGTACTGATAAAATTAAAAACTATTTAAATGTGTGAGGACTACAACACTTGAATAACCTACTATCCCGCCTATTTTTTATACGTATCGTTGGGCATAGTAATTATTTTAAAAATATTTTGAGTATGTTTCTAAACATTGTCAATATACCCAATTTTATATATCAAAATCCTTGTAATTAACTATAATGTGTTATAAGCAGCTTTAATATTAATGTTTAATTATAACCAATTTTATATTTTCTTTGTTTACAATATCATTTTTAAATTCATCTTCATCTCTTATTGTTCCTAAATCGTATATTAAGAAAAGAATTTGATTATAATATTTAGAATATGCACTTATATCTGCATTAATTTCATCAACAATAATTTTTGATTTAGACTTTGTCTTTGATAGCTTAACTTCTAATGCTAAGTTAAGTTTTGGAAAAATAAAATCAGGCTTTACTTCTTTAATTGAAACTTTAACTCGACCAACTTCTCTATCATAATCGATTCCTTTACTAAATCCTCTTCCAATAAGTAATTGCTCAACAGTATCTTGAACATATTTCTCATTACTAGGCTCAGTTAATACTGCTTTCCGTAAATTAGAAACAAAGAAATTTTCTAAATTCAGTATTTCATCTTTTTTGATACTAAGAAGATTCTCTAAATATGATCTTAATAATACTAAATTCGCAAGAACAAGATCGAAGTAATTTTTTTGTGATCCAGCTACTAAATTTCCCCAGTCAGGAATCTTTTTCATATCATAGATTTCAAATATATCATAAGCATGAATTTCAATGATTACACGCTTAGCAATATCATTGTATTTTCTCATAAAGACTTTGAAGTTACTAAATGGCGAAGGTTGGTTTTGATTTGTAGAGCTGTAAATAAATTTCATAGTGTCTTCAAGTGCTCTACAATATTCCAAATATTTCTTTAGTTTCTTTTTATCCAAGTTTGTTTTTTTAAAGTTGCCTACAAACAAGACTATATCCAGTTATATATATTTGGTTATCTGCTTTTATTGTTAAATCTCTACATAAAATTAATCTTTTCCATAGCAATTAACAAATGAATAAAATTGCTTTCTAACAATAAAAAATCAATCTTCCGGCCCTAAAATTAAAAATTAAGCTTCCCAGGTGACTTGTCAAAAAAATGGCTTCAACAGAAGGCCCAGGATGCACGTTCTTGATCTCAGCCGACATCTAATACCTGCCAGGGGGAGTAAATCGATACTGATTAAACTGATAGGTCCAAACAGAATATCTAGTAAAATCCTTAATCATTCATTTCCGGAATCCCGGATCCCGGGCTGAATAGAGTTCAATAAAACGGTCGTATTAGTGTAATCTTTAAAACATAATAATATTGTGCAAAACTAATTAATAAATTGTTCATTTTACTGTTACAATTTTTCATATTTCAATTATCCTGCAAATAACATTTAATTGAACAATATGAAACTTGGGTATGCACGGGTATCGACAGAAAGTCAAAATTTAAATTTAGAACTCGATGAGCTTAAAAAATATGGCAGATGTTGATCCCGAGATCCGGATCTGGCATCAATGTGCAAATAATCGTCCCCCAAATAATGCTGACCTTCCGGATGCCTGGAAAATACGTCTTAACCTCCCCCCTAAAAAACCTGTATAACAACCGGACGCTTTTTTCGATTTAAGAAGAATAAACAAAAAATAAGTAAATTAAAGTGACTTCAAATCAATTCAACTATTTTGAAAACATACAATATGGATTAACTTTTTTATCTGGCAAATAATACCTATTTAATACATAACTCTATTGAATCAATTTCAATATTATAAGAACTAAATATACCTAAACCATTATTAATATTTGAAAATACATTCATTGTTTCAGAAAACATATCTTCAGTGGTTGCTTGGTATAGAGCTAAAGATGAAAAATATTTATAAGTATCTTCATTAAGTGAATATAGATAAATATAAGCAGTATCTTTTCCCTTCCAGTCATATATACTTCCTCCTTTCAATGTAATTGTAATAGTATTATTCTTAAAAAGATCATCTGCTATTATTAATTTATGATATCTGTCATCATCTTCATAAAATGACAAATCATCAAGAACAATCTCATTAGAGTTTGGAATACCAACATCGGAATCTCTAATTCCTAGCTTTACATCCGGAAATCCAGTGCTAATAAGCTGATCATGAAGACATTCTATTGTATCAGCCTTTAAAGGATCGATCTCATAGTGAATTATTTGTTCTTTAGCCTTGATTACTAACATATAATATGAAACATGTTCAATATCAGTAAAAGTGATGTTAAAACACAACTCCTGAAATGCATCACCATAAGCGTATCCAGTCCTTATTGTTGTATCTGTTTTTATTATTGGAACCGCACTTGGTATATATGTATGAGCTGTAATATCTCCATTTTCTCTGCCACTAATAAGAATCATGTACTCCATATTTTTTGAT
>CAZBUF010000397.1:0-9413 GCA_964495025.1 uncultured Bacteroidales bacterium
TGGGTGCATTTTCCATGTGTTTCCGGCCTTTGGAAAAATTCAATAAAGAACAGATTGCCCCTACCGAAGATGATCTGGTATTCCGCAAGCAGATACTTCAGGGTTATGTTCATGATCCCGGTGCAGCAATGCTTGGAGGGGTTTGTGGCCATGCCGGGTTATTTTCAAACGCCAATGATCTGGCCAAATTTATGCAGATGTACCTGAACGGAGGAACATACGGAGGTAAAAGATACATCAAAGAAAAGACTATCCGGTATTTCACTGACTGCCATGAGTGCAGCAGCGGCAACCGCAGGGGCCTGGGCTTTGATAAGCCGGAGACCGATTCTACAAAGCAGGGGCCGGCATATGAGGGAGTATCACCTGAAAGCTATGGACATACGGGTTTTACAGGAACAATGGTGTGGGCAGATCCGGAATATAATATCCTGTACATATTTCTATCCAACAGGGTTTACCCCGATGCAATAAACAATAAACTTATTGAACTGAATATCAGGACAAGTATACAGAAGATTATTTACGAAGCTATACAGGAATAAATGCCCTCGAGTCGGGCAGACTCTTACTTTTTGGCACTGCCCCACAAAATAACTTTAAATAGCTATCTATTCTTAAGAGCGAGTTCGATCCGGTTCAATCCTTCCTCAATTTCTTTGGCATCAAGGGCATAGCTAAACCTGATCCTGTTGGGTGAGCCAAACCAGCCGCCTAAATAAGTAATTACTTTGTACTTTGTGTATAGCTCCCAGACAAATTTTTCAGGATTCTTAAATTCAGGAAATACATAAAATGCACCTTCAGGCTTCCATAAATTAAATCCTAAATCACAGAGGCCTTTATAAATAAGATCTCTCCTGCTAAGCCATATAGCCTGCTGGTTTTTAATATATTCTTTAGGTGCTTTTGTTGCTTTCAAAGCCATATCCTGTGCTATCAGACTGGTATTCATAGAAGTATGAGTCTTTATTTCAATTGCTTTGTCCACCATTTCCTGATCACTGCCCCACAGGTATCCGACCCGGACCCCGCACATAGCATATGTCTTGGAAAAAGAATTTATCGTTATAACATGTTCTCCCTGGATATGATAGTTCTCCCTTTCGTAGATTAAATCTTTATACACCTCATCAGAGATGATATATATTTTCTTTTTCCTGGTTATATTTTCTATTTCCTTAAGCGTTTCAATCCTTTCAATCCTGCCCGTTGGATTGGATGGCGAATTAATGAGGGCTACCCTGCAATCCTTCACTTTCCTGTTAAAATCATCAAGGTCTATTCTGCCATCAACCAGATCAGTATATACCGATTCCATACCTGCATATTCCACGATTTTAGGATATGAGTAATAGTACGGCCTTGGCAATAAAACCTTGCCACTGCCCATAGCCCTCAGAATCAAATCCAAAGCTTCGGAGGCACCATTTGTAATTATGAAATTATCCGCTGTTGAATCAGGATATTCTTCTGTTAAAGCTATTCTAAGGTCAGGTTCCCCCTGTATCAACCCGTAACGAAAATCATAGCGGACGTTAATCTCTTCCATCACTTCTTTAGGTGGCGGCAGATCGGGCTGCCCCGAGCCGAAACTCACCATGCCCTTTCCCTGCTTTCCAATAAAAATTGAAGGACTTTTAAGGTTATTACTTTCACTCATTTATTTTTATTCCTTTCAATAAAATTATAATAATAATATTAATGTTGTTAAGATACGGAACAGGTATGCAAAGCTAATACGTATTTCAGGCACCACCAAATTTGAGCTGCTTCTTTTTTCGACAATATAGAATTATATGCAGGAAGATGAAAATAAAAAAGGCTGCCTGATAGATCGGACAACCTGTGCTTGTTCTTATCCTGTAAACCGCAATAAAGGAAAACAGGCTATTAATATTAAAAAATATGGAATTTTGTTTTACTGCCTGTCCTTAAATGATTTGGATTTCTTAAATAATTGTAAAATAGAATCTTCAGCCTCTCAAACTTAGTGCTTATACCCTTTTTATTTTTATCTGACCAGTTCAATCCCAGTTTAAACCGGTTAAAATCGACACGTCCGCTATTAGATGATGAAATTCTGCTATATGTAATCATTTATAATAAATTATTATATAGTTATATATATTAACGTTTGAGTCAATAAAAAGTTTTATTTGAAGCCAGATTTTTCAGTTCCCCGGCATTCCGCTTTTTGTTATATCATATAGCCAAAATAATCCAATGATCAATATGTTTTATAGCCTGACATTTCAAGTTTTCAACAGTTCAATTGAAACTATTAACACACAACCTTTCCTCATTAAAGAATTAAAGCGGTATTTAACAGGAAATTGCTAAAAAAGAACTATTAAATCATTAAATAATTATGGATATTATGAGTGGAAAAAAAGTAAATTGCGTCAACTTAATACTCTTCTATATCAAATTGTATCTCAACATTTTCCTTGAATTCTTCACCAAGGTCAAACATATCTTCATCATCTTCTTCATAGAACCAGACCACCCTGACTTCATTCCCGGCTTCCTGAATTTGCTCAAGTCGCAAAAGTATGTCCTGAATAAGTTTGGATGTAGCTGTATTAAAGTAGATATATTTAAAAACAAACTCAGTAGTTTTGTTTGGAACAAGCTTATAATCGTCAAGCCAGTCAATTAAAGGCTGGTAAAAAGACACAACATCTTCAGGCAGGGAACGGCCTGAAATCTCAAAAATATTGTTATCCGGATCGAATAATACTTTAGGTGTATCCGTTGTACCTCTAATATCTAAAGGTTCCATGACTATTGTATTTCAAAGTGTATAATTTCGTAATAAATTACAAATTATTTTTATATAATATTGATTTCTACTTAACTAAAATACGTCAATTTTGACTATTTTGTTAAGAAATTATTAAAAATTAATGAACATATTCAACTAATCTCTTATGTTTTATATATTTACAGTCCGTTAATATAATAACAAACAAGGTTTTAATAACCCAAATTTACTTCAAAATGAGTTACATACCCGAATCCGGTCGTTACAATTCAATGATATATAATCGTTGTGGCAGAAGCGGTCTTAAAATTCCTGCAATATCTTTAGGATTATGGCATAATTTCGGCCATGTTGATGATTTTGAAAATGCCCGTAAAATAATATTACATGCTTTTAATGCCGGCATTACACACTTTGATCTTGCAAATAATTACGGGCCTCCACCGGGTTCAGCTGAAGAAAATTTCGGTGTTGTCCTGAAAAAAGATTTGCACAAATTCAGGGATGAGCTGATAATATCAACCAAAGCCGGTTACTGGATGTGGGATGGACCATATGGTGAATGGGGCTCCAGAAAGTATTTGATCGCCAGTCTTGATCAAAGCTTAAAAAGATTAGGAATTGACTATGTTGATATATTTTACTCACACCGTCCGGATCCTGATACACCACTTGAAGAAACTATGAGTGCGCTTGAACATGCAGTCAGGCAAGGCAAAGCGCTGTATGCCGGAATATCCAACTATAAACCCGGGGACACCGCTAAAGCTGCAAAACTACTGAGAGATTCAGGTACGCCCTGCCTTATTCATCAGCCAAAGTATTCAATGTTTGAAAGGTGGGTTGAAGATGGCCTGCTGGATGTTATTGAAAAAGAAGGTATCGGTGCCATAGCATTCTCACCTCTTGCCCAGGGACTGCTTACTGATAAATACCTTAAAGGCATACCTGACGATTCAAGGGCTGCAAAAACTCATGGTTTCCTGAGAAAGGATGAAGTGACAGATGAAAAAACGGGCAAAGCAAAGAAACTGAATGATATTGCGCTTAAAAGAAATCAGACTTTAGCTCAAATGGCTATCTCATGGTTATTAAAGGATAAAAGAATAACATCGGTTTTAATAGGCGCCAGTTCAGTCGCTCAGCTGGATGATAATCTCAGTTCACTGAATAATCTGATGTTTGAACATGAAGAGCTTAAGGCTATTGATGAAGTATTGAAATAATTGAGTTAGTGATATCAGCATAAATACCCTACTTCTGCCCTACTCATACTGCAAAGCGGTAACGGGATTTTTCCTTGCTGCCATGAATGCTGTATAGCTGACCGTCAAAAAAGCAATAGATATGGCAATTATATACGGCAGTAGAAAATCCGATATACTCAGGTGTATCCTGAAATGAAAATTCTCCAGCCAGTTATTCATTATATAGTACGCTACAGGCCATGCCAGTATAGTGGAGATAGTAACAAGCACAATTATCTCATTTATAAACATTAAGATAATCCTGCCTATTGAAGAACCCAGCACTTTTCTTATTCCTATTTCCTTTGTTTTCTTTTCCGCTGCAAAGGAAGTCAGTCCGAACAATCCAAGGCATGCAATGAAGATTGCCAGTAATGCAAAGCCAAAGGATAATTTCCCCGTTCTTTTTTCTTCCTGGTAAATTTTATTGAATTCTTCATTAAGAAAGAAATATTGAAAAGGATCATTTTTAGTAAATTCCTGCCATGTGTTTTCAATCTGGCCGATCGTTGTTTTTATATTATCCGGCGACACACGTATGGATAAATAACCTCCCCAGTCCCATTTTTCAGGTTTAAGGATGAACACACAGGGATTAATTTCCTCTTGTAATGACTGATAATGAAAATCCTTAACAACTCCAATAACATTCAGATATTTTTGATCATCAGGGGTCTTTCCGGGCTGAATAAAACGTACTTCCAAAGGCTTGTCAATGCCGAATTTCTTCACTGCGCTCTCATTAATAACAACTGCTCCCGTGTCACTGGCATATTCTTCGGAATGAAACCTGCCTTCAGCCAGCCTGAACTTATATGTCTCAGGATAACTATGATCAATCCAGTTCACATACATAAGAACAGTTTTATCAGGACTTTCACCCTCGATCATAAACCCGTTGTTACTGTTTGCATAACCCGGTATGGCCGTTGAATTTGAAGAACTGATCACCCCCGGGTATTTCTCTATTTCCTGCTGGAATATTTTGATCTTTTTCCTGCCAACTGCATCTGCACGCCTTATTATCATTAATTGTTCCTTGTCAAATCCCAGATCCTTATTTAACATAAATTTTACCTGCCGGTAAATAATTATTGTACCAAGAATAATCAAAATAGAAATTGAAAATTGAAAAACCACCAGTATCCTTCTAAGCAGTCCGCTTTGTAATCCTTCTTTTGCTTTTCCTGATAATACTGATACCGGTTTAAAAGCTGCAAGAAAGAATGACGGATAACTGCCTGCCATAATCCCAATGACAATTGCCATTAAAATCAAACCGGGTATAAAATACCAGTCACTGAAATAGTTTTTGGTCAGTTTAAGGCCGACAAAATCATTAAAATATGGCAGGAGAATTTCAACAATAAGCAGTGCTATTATTAAAGAAAATATTGTTAACAGGACAGATTCCAGTAAAAACTGTTTTACAAGTATGGATTTTGTTGATCCGGCAACTTTTCTTAACCCTACTTCACCGGAGCGGCCTGCAGACTGTGCTGTTGCAAGATTCATATAATTTATACCTGCCAGAAGAATTATCAGAAAGGCGATCAATGAGAAGATATATATATATTTTTTATCATTTATCGGTTTGAATGAATGTTGAATATCCGGATTCAGATGAATATCCGACATAGGCTGCAGAAAAAGCCCATAGCGATTACCTCCTGAAATGAATTCTTCAAAGGTGATACCTAAAACCTTCTGTAATTGTGGTCCTGCGTATTTTTCCATCAAAGCAGGAATCTTTTCCTCAAGTTTTTCCGGTGATGCATCCTTTTCCAGCAACAGATATGTGGCAAAACTATTTGATAACCAGAAATCATCATTAGCTCTTGGATGAGTTAAAAATGAGGCCAGCAGATCAAATTCAAAGTGAGAATTTTCAGGCACTTTATCTATAACCCCGGTAATTGTATATAAAGCAGTGTCATTATTCACCATTATGGTTTTATTCATCGGATCTTCACTGCCAAAATATTTATGTGCAATTTCTTTTGTAATTACTACGGTATAAGGTCTGGCTAATGCTGTCACCGGATTTCCCTGTATAAGGGGAATGGAAAATATATTAAAGAAGCTGGAATCAGCAATCATAAAATGTTTTTCCAGAAAGCTCTTATCATCAAATTTAATAACTACTTCACCCCAGTTATCAAGCCTGGCAGCATCTACTACTTCAGGGAAATCCCTGGAATAAGCCTCTGCTGCAGGAGCACATGTCCATGCACCATCAAATTCAGATGTCCCAAGCTTACCGCTTAAATATAACCTGTATATCCTCTTGTAATTTTCATTGAATTTATCACAGCTCAACTCATGAATCACAAAAAGCATTATTAATATACTGCAGGCTATGCCAACTGCAAGGCCCAAAAGATTAATGATAAAATAGAATTTGTGACGAATGATATTCCTGAAAGCAACTTTAAAGAAGTTTCTGTACATTCTTAAATATTCAAGTTTATTTTATGACGATAAATAAACAGATTTGTTACATGTCAATGCAATTATCCATGACCTGATCCGATACAGAACCAGGCTTAATTATCATTTATCATTCTTTATTCAGCAATTTACAATCCTGATCCCGCAATTTATGCATTTTCCTGCTGAATCCATACCTGATTTATCAATCAAATACCCCGCTCTTTTTATTACTGTAGTATTACAATTCCTGCACTTTGTATCCTGATAATCTTTTATATTAATATTTCCTACAAACACGTAATTCAATATCCCGGATGCTATATTATAAAACCTTTCAAGAATTGCATGCCCTGTAGGCTCAATATTCATATGATAGACAGGATGATACCTTGATAAATGCAATACAGTATCTTTTCCAAGCTCATCGGCTATCCATGTTACCATATCCGTAAATTCACTTTCATCGTCATTTAATGTAGGTATTACCAGGTTTGTAATTTCAAGATGTTTCCCGCTTTCGGAAATAATCTTCAGAGTATTTTTAACCGGTTCAAGACTGGCAGATGATACTTCCTTATAAAACTCATTATTAAATGACTTAAGATCAATATTGAAAGCATCAATATATCTCAATAATTCGTGCAGAGGCTCCTCATTTATATACCCGTTTGAAACAACAACGTTTTTCTGCCCTTCTGCCTTTATCAGCCTTGCCAATTCCAGCATAAACTCAAACCAGACTGTAGGTTCATTATATGTGTAAGCAACACCTATGTTATTATTCCTTGATCCTGTAAGTTTTAATATCTCTGCCGGCTTATAAATATCCATATCCGGAAATTCTTTTAGTGAAGTCTGTGATATATGCCAGTTCTGACAACAGGTACATTTCATATTACACCCTATACTGCCCAGCGACAGAATTATTGAACCCGGGAAGAAGTGATAAAGAGGTTTCTTTTCAATCGGATCGAAATTAACAGATGAAAGTAATCCGTAATTTTCACTTATTAGTTGTCCCTCAATATTTCTCCTCACGCTGCAAATGCCTGTATCTCCATCTTTTATACTACAATTATGCGGACACAAGTGACATTTGACCCGCTTGTCATACAGCTTTTCATAAAATAGCGCCTCAGCCCCGTTCATAATTTGCATATCTGGCAGTTAATTTGTCATATATAAGCATTAACAGATAAAATTACTAAAATATGAAGTGTTAAAACTAAAAACATGATAATTTAACTGATATTGTTTGGCATAAATTAAGATTTACATTTTTATAAATTTTGATTAACTTCATAAAATAATTTATTTTCAGTTTGTTAAAAATTTTAAATGGATGAAAATTCAGGGTAAACAGATAGAAGAAATTAGAAGTAAAAATGGTTTTATAATTGATATGGATGGCGTTCTTTATCATGGTAATATGTTACTGCCCGCTGTTAAGGAATTTGTGGACTGGCTGGTTACTGCAGGAAAGAAATTTGTATTCCTCACAAATTCAAGCGAGAGAACCCCGGAGGAGCTGCAGGAGAAACTCAACAGGCTGGGAGTTGAGGTCAGAAAAGATGTATTTTATACAAGTGCCCTGGCCACGGCCATGTTTCTGAATAATCAGAAACCTAAAGGTAGTGCATATATCATTGGTGAAGCCGGGCTCATTAATGCTCTGTACAATGTTGGTTACACGATGAACAATGTAGATCCTGATTATGTTGTCATGGGCGAAAGCCGGACCTATAGTTATGAAAAGATTGAACATGCAGTTAACCTTGTTATAAGGGGGGCAAAACTTGTAGGCACAAATCCTGATTTAACCGGACCTATTGAAAATGGAATTGCTCCTGCCACAAAAGCACTTATCTCTCCCATTGAGCTGGCAACAGGCAAAAATGCTTATTTTGTAGGCAAGCCCAATCCCCTTATGATGAGGATGGCTCTGAAAAAGATACATTGCAGCAGGGAAGAGTCTATAATAATAGGTGACAGGATGGATACGGATATTGTTGCGGGAATTGAATCAGAGATAGATACTATACTTGTATTAAGCGGCATTACCAGTGAAAAGACCCTGGATGATTTTCCCTATAAACCTAAATATATCCTCAACGGGGTTGTTGATATCATTGGGAAATAAATGGATGAACGGGAGATATGTAAAAAATTTAAGGAAGAGGTTGTCCGTTTTATCTGGCGGCTTAATAAAAGATAATTTAACTGCTTAAAAATAACTATCATGGATTATATTAAATTAGGCACTTCTGATATTACAGTATCAGCAATAACTTTTGGTGCATGGGTTACAGGTGGTCTGTTCTGGGGTGGTGCTGATAAGAACCAGTCTGTTAAAGCATTGCAGAAAGCCATTGACCACGGAATAACATCAATAGATACAGCTCCGGTTTATGGATTCGGAGAGAGTGAAAATATTGTTGGTGAAGCAATAAAAGGCAATCGCAGCAATGTCCAGATTTTAACCAAATACGGATTAAGATGGGACCTCACAAAAGGCAGATACTTCTTTGATATCACCGACCATAAGGGAAAAAGCAGCTCAATATACAGATATGCCGGAAAAGAAAGTATATTTTATGAATGTGAACAAAGCTTAAAAAGGCTGGGTACGGATTATATTGATCTGTATCAGATCCATTGGCATGATGTTACAACTCCGGTTGAAGAAAGTATGGAGGCAGTAAATAAGTTAATATCCGACGGAAAGGTCAGGGCTGCCGGGGTATGTAACTATGCAACGGAACAGCTGGAAATCGCCGGATCAACAATTGGCCTCTGTTCAAATCAGGTCCCTTACAGCATGATATACAGGGAAAT
This sequence comes from uncultured Bacteroidales bacterium, assembly GCA_964495025.1. GTDB lineage: Bacteria > Bacteroidota > Bacteroidia > Bacteroidales > UBA10428. The sequence continues at coordinate 9,283 of CAZBUF010000397.1, forward strand.
AGAAGAAAATGTAGTACCTTACTGTATTGAAAATAATATAGGTATTCTTGCTTACAGCCCTTTACAAAGGGGGGTACTAACCGGCAAGATCACACCTGATTATAAATTTGCACCTGGTGATAACAGGGCTG
>CAZBUF010000398.1:0-3263 GCA_964495025.1 uncultured Bacteroidales bacterium
CTGGTTCGAGCCCAGCAGGGTCCACAAGAATATTAGGGAATTTGTAAACAAAGCTTAAAAGTTTTTTAAAAGTTTACACTTCAAAAAAAAGCCACTTTTTTGGTGGTACCCTAGACTACTTTTATGAAAGAAAGAAAAATCAATACCAAAATGAACCGAAAGATAAAAGAATAGATAACGAATTGCTTACACAGATTTACTTGGCTTACTATATGAATATGGCTTCCGAGGCAAAAAATCAAAAACAAATTGTCTTTGGAGATATATATGATGAAATATTCAATTAGCTATTGAAAAGGCCATTTCATATGTTAATGAAGTAGTAGAAATTTAATTAAAAGGACGAGGTGAATTATATACTAATGATAAATTTTTTAAAGATGGAAATTCGCAAAATAGACCACATTAGCAATAATCCGGTGAGATAGACAAAAATCTTACCGGATTTTTTAATCAGATCATGCTTTTTTCTCTGTTTCTCTTAAATATTTGCATAAAATCCGGATTTTTCGATATACTTCTCCCGTCTAATCTTTTTTCGATCAGTAATTTATTATTTATACGGCTAATTGAGAAGTCTTTCCATGGGCAAGACGTTTTGCGATTCTGACTGCATTGGCTATGTGTACACCGAAAAAGATCCAGATGATTTCATTCAGAAGCGTGGGCGCTTTGATTTTATCCAGGCTGTAGTGTTGTTTTTCAGTACCAAAACTCCCCTCCATTCGTGTTGCCCTTTCCTTGCGGAGTTCACTGGCCATGATCTGTCAGTGATCCTCATACTTTCCTGCACGGTACTTTGAAGATTTACAGTATCTGCACCGAATAATAAGGATCCCTTTACTATTAATAATAAAAAAATACCTTTTTCATCCTTTAACTATTTTAAAAATCCAATAATTGTTACCATTGTTTCTGCATATAACCAGATAGAAGCCCTTGTCAAGACTATCAATATTAACAGAAGTGATATTATCACCCTTTTTCTCAATAACAGTTTCACCTATTAATGACAATACTGACACCTGTGATATATTATGTTTCTCACTTTCTATTATTAGCATAGTCTGTGCTGGATTCGGATATAGCTTAGGTCCAGAATTTGAATTATTATCTTTTATTGACCAATAATCTCCGCCTTCAAAATAAAAATCATCCAGCATCCACCCTTCATTTTGCGCATCAACTGCATCTGTTGAAATAGTAAAACGAAGAAGCATTGTATCAAGGTATATTTCCGGGTTTGCAAAAAATGTTATGTTAGATGATGAATATCCTGATTGCAGCCCGGTGAATCCCGGTTGATTTCCGTATGAACTTATCGTATCTGAGACGTCATAAAAATTGACTATTTCAAGAACATTATTCTGTATTATGGTATCATATAGAAAATTTTGCCATGTTTCTCCATTGTCATATGAAGTTTCAACAATACCCCCGTCCTTGTTTTCTTCAAAATCATACTTATGGTAAAAATTGATAAAATAATAATCATTCTCTTCCATAAGTAATTTGAAATTGAATGAAGATACTACATTACTGTTGTAATAATCCGCTGTATCTGTAACTAATTGGTGATTATTAAAGGGATTACTTGGAAATAATATACTTTTTCCCGCCTTAGTTATAAACCAGACATGGTTTGTATCAATTTTAACAAACTGTGTATCACTTGGGAACTCAAGTCCAAAATCACCCCCGCTAATTCCGAGCCATAGTATTTCTTGTGAAAATGTTGTTATGCTTTTCACTAGTAACATTAATAAAAGTAATTTTTTCATAAGTCCATTGTTTTTAATTAATAATAAATAGTATTACTTATAACAATATTATTAAGCAATTTTTTTAGCTTAATATGTTGCTGTAGCCTTCACCAAAAATAGGACAGTTTGAAATTATACAAAAATCTTAATATTCTAATAATTAAGCCGTTAATCAAATATAAACAACGATTAATCAAAATTTGCTTGATAATTTGACATATTATAGTTTATTTTATAAATGATTAATTTTTAGATGATATCTATCATTAATAATTAGTAATTTTAGTTAAAAAAACTTAAATAATTTTAAGTAATTTTTACAAGCAGCAAACTGGCCTGAAGTTTATTATATAATAATTATGTAATTATATAATTATTTAATCAAAGCTATTTAACATTTAATAAAAAAGATAATTAAGATCTTAAGAATCCATAACTTAATAATTAACCCTAACGTATAAACCTATAGAGAAATGTCAAATATTAATATTTCATATACTATCAATATGGATGAATTTATGAATGGTTTAGCGAGTAGGATAACAGATGATGCAAATTTGTCATCTGATAAGACTGACCTACTTCTTCAGGTTAATAGGGGGAAAAATGTCAAAAAAACTAATCCTATAAAATATAGATAATACAAGATCTAAGAAGAAATAAGAAAAAGAACAGGATAATAATGAATAAACTATGCGTTATTTGAAATTATCTAATTTTTTTAAATGAATTTAATCTACAGCACTGTATTATTTTTCCTTCTCTTATTCCCTGGTTTATTAGTTCGAATGGGATATTTTTCTTCTATATATATCTCCCGGAAAATTATATCCAAAAAGCCTATAGATGATCTTATTTATAGTTTGATTCCCGCTATATTAATGCATTCAGCTGCCTGTGGTATTGTTAACAGCTGTTCAGATTATTCTATTAAGTTAATTTACCTGGGCCATTTTATATTTGGTAACAAAGATAAAATTGACATTATATTTGGCAATTTGAAAGAAACGATTTGTCCCATTTTGGCATATAATATTAATCTTGCAATTATAGGTTTCTGTATTGGCGATATCTTTAGAAATATCGTAAGGATTACAAAAGCAGACATTAAAATTAAATTTCTCAGGTTATCCAGTTGGTTTTATTATGCAAAAGGTGAAGTCATATTATTATCTACACCTAATTTTGACTTTGATACATTAGAATATACAGTAGTAGATGTTTTAGTTAAAAATACTAATGAAAACGTTTTATATACCGGAATATTTAAAGATTATCGATTAGATCAAAATGGAGATATAATATATATTATTTTAATAAAACCCTATCGAAAGGTGCTATCTAATGATAATGCTGAAGAAAATCAAGCCATACCTATTCCAACTTCAAGATTTATGATATTATATGATACAATTCTTAATATAAATTTTAAATACTATACTTTAGAAATAAATGACAAAAAGGCTGATTTAAAACCATATAGAAAACTCAGAAAAGAAT
>CAZBUF010000399.1:0-3704 GCA_964495025.1 uncultured Bacteroidales bacterium
GTTCCCTTTTCAGGGCGCTGTCCCTTTTTAATTTTCCCCTTTGCATCACTCCTTAATAAACTTATCAACGATTTTTATTTCATTGCTTTCAAGTGCTATGAAATAAAGTCCGGCCTTTAAGTATTCTATGTTTAAAATAACAGATCCGTCCCTTGCTTCATCTTTCAACAATGTTTTTCCGTAAATATCATAAATTGTAACTGTGACGTCTTTTAATTCCGAATCAATTTTAATAAATTCCTTAGCCGGATTTGGCATAATATCAATATTTTGAATATTTTTATTGTTCATACCTGTATGAATAGTTGACAAGGGAATGGGAAAAAACTCATCCCTGCCGGGCACAAAATCTAAAACCTGGTCAAATGTCTCATTATAAAGTCCGTCAAGTTTCTCATCAGCGATGTTCCAGCGTACCAGATCATAGAACCTGTGCCCTTCAAGCGCAAGCTCAAGGCACCTTTCGTGAATTATATCATCCAATGTGACAGAAACAAGGTTTGCAGGATATCCTGTTGATCCTGAATTTCTTGCCCTTGTCCTTACCATATTTATGTATCCCAGGGCCTTTACATTCTGGCCAAGCTCAAGTGCTGCCTCAGCAGCCCAGAGAATAACATCACCATACCTGATAACATGAATATTCAACGGGCTGTCAGACCAGTTTGAAAAGACCAGCCAGTATTCATCAGGTGAACACTCATATTTGCGGCAATACATATTTGTAGCACTTCCTGAAAAATCCATCAACATCCATTGGTTATCAGATATTCCATCATAAACATATATTGAATCCGAATCAACAGCTGCAGTAGCCGGCAAGCGCGGATCATCAGATGCGGTTCCGGATTCTTCTCTAAATTCATCTATAAGACTCTGAGACGGAACATTAAAACCCCAGCCATAAAAATTCGAGATCGCACCATCAAAATAGTTTCTGCAGGTAGTAAAGGCCGTTGTCGGATTACCTCCATAAGGCTTCCAGCCCTCACCAATGATCAGATTCTTTGCAGCAAACACTGATTCGGGGCTGTCATTTCCGTCAGCGGTAAAAATATAACGATAACCCGGGGTTTCGAGAGGATACAAATATGAATTATCCCACCATGTATTATAAGTTTCGCTGTTAATACCCACAAGTTCATATTCAGCTGAATTAATTACCTCCTCTGCATACTGAAGCGCCAGTCCCCACTGCTCCGTTAACCCGCTAAAACGCTCATCACCCGGATAGTTTTTCGCATAGGATGATTGAAAAATGTACATTTTTGCCAGTAATGCATTAGCTGCACCTTTTGTGGCCCTGAACCTGTCTTCCGCCGAAAGCTCGCTCCTTAACGGAAGGTTATCAATAGCCTCAGTCACATCCGTTTCAATCTTCGAAAACACTTCAGCAATTGTTGAGGGTTCAGTATATGTCCTGTTAAAAGCAAAATAGTCATCAAAACTTCCGGTCAGCGTCCATTGGCTAAAATCATCATATATCTGAATACTGTCATAATTAATTGCAAGTTCAAATAACATAAGTGACTGGATAAACTTTGCCTCTGCAATATATTGGTCTTTAACCGATTCTTCCAGTCCGACTGTCGGTGCAAACTCCATTGTCCTGTCACAAAAGAATATAATATTATATGCCCTGTACCATGTATTCGTTATCTCCGTGTTTGTGGACAAATAATTATATAACATTAATTCCTGAAGATTTTGATTATCATAAGGACCCTCCCCTCCCACTTCACTGTTGTCAGCACGGCAATCACCGAAAATCCAATGGTTTATACCATACATGTGCCTGCTTGATAGTTCAAGATATGCCCTTTTAAGGCAATAACTGGCAGTATCAGTGCCAAACTGGCTAAAAATGCCGGTACAAATTGTTAATAAAAGTCCGGCTAAAATTAAATTTCTTTTCATGCTTAAATATTTTTATGTTTGGATATAATGTTGAAAATAACGACTTTATTTGCCTGCTATCCCTCAGAAAATTTACCAGACAGGGATTCAATCTATTAAATGTAAAAACAATATCAATAATTTTTCCAGCATTTCCAAATTATTCTTTTAACAGCAAACCGGAAAGGTTAACAATAAGATCAGTTAAAGCAAAATCCATTGAATGTCAACTTTTAAAATGTTCGGGGAGCTGTCCCTTTTGAATAAATTTATCTTTTAACATTCTCAGGGGGCTTTCCCTTTTTAATATTTTATATATTAGCATTTTTTTATATTTTAATATCAGATCATGAGAAAATGAATGTAACAGGTGTATACACCTCTTCTCAAATCATTAATAATTACAAAATTTTAACGGATGAAATACAGAAAAATGGGTTCCCTGGCTTGGGATGTGTCGGTACTTGGTTTCGGCGCTATGAGGCTTCCTGTAATTGGTACATGGGATAACATAGATTATGATAAAGCAGCAGAGATGTTAAGGTATGCCATTGACGACGGGATAAATTATGTTGATACGGCATGGGGGTATCATATGGAAAAGTCTGAGAATTTTGTCGGTAAAGCACTGGGTGGCGGATACAGGGAAAAAGTGAAACTGGTAACAAAATCCCCGATCTGGCTGATCAATACGCGCAAAGATTTTCATACTTATTTTAATATGCAGATGGATAAGCTGAATGCAGAGTATCTGGATATTTATTTATTGCATTCTCTTAACAGGGAAAAGTGGGAGAAAGTAAAAAAACTGGGGCTTCTTCAGGAGATGGAGGTATTAAAGTCAAAAGGACTAATCAGACATATAGGATTCTCATTTCATGGACCGTATGATGAATTTAAGGAAATCATCGATTCATATCCCTGGGAAATGACTCTTTTACAGTATAACTATGTTGATACCGATTACCAGGTTACAACCAAAGGCCTTGATTATGCTTATTCAAAAAACATCGCAATTGCCGTTATGGAACCCCTCAGAGGAGGCAAACTGGCCAAAGGCAGCGATGAAGCTGATAAGATCATTAACTCATCACCTGTAAAAAGGAGTATTGTAGAATGGGCGCTACAGTTTGTCTGGAATCATCCCGGCGTTTGTACCGTTTTAAGCGGCATGGGTAAAATACAGGAATTAAAGGATAATATAAGATATGCCGGTAATTCAGGTATAAACAGCCTGTCAGCTGAAGAGCTAAAAACAATTGATGAACTAAGGAAGGTTTACAATTCAAAAATCAAGGTACCATGTACCAATTGCAATTACTGTATGCCGTGCCCGGAGGGCGTTAATATAAGTGAGAATTTTTATCTGATGAACAATGTGTCATGGGCAGGTCAGATGGAAGACTGGGTGCAGGACTGGTATAATGAGATGGATGATCCGAACATGACCACCGACTGGCATGGGAAAGGGCATGCGAGCCTCTGCATACAGTGTGGCGAGTGTCTGGATAAATGTCCACAGAGCATTGACATCCCTTCGGAACTTGAAGACGTCCGCCAGGTATTTGAAGAAGGGAAACCGATACAGGATTTTTAGGGGACAGCCTCCTTCAAGAGGGGACAGCGCCAAGGCGCTGTCCCCTCTTGAATCCCATACTTTTTACCATCCCGGTAGAAGCATTTTGGATATTCGTCAGCTTTATAGCCGTAATGGTATTCTACCTCTATCGGGATTGGATCTGTCATCATCCTGCTCTCATTTTTTTTGAACATTCCGGGCAGTAACCGTGTTTAAATTTCAAATTATA
>CAZBUF010000400.1:0-6777 GCA_964495025.1 uncultured Bacteroidales bacterium
CGTAAAATAAGGATTTTTAGCTTTTTCCTGAAGGTATATTCTCTCAGCCTCAATATTTCCCTGATCATCAGGCATACATAATGCTACATAAGGAGGGAAACATCCCGGTGTATATTTTATCCGCTCTTTTTTGAGATCTTCAGGGAACTGGTTAAATCGTACTCTGCTTAAAGGACGTACTCCCACAAGTTTCATCTCTCCCTTAATAAGATTTATTATCTGGGGGATCTCATCAATCCAGTACTTTCTGAAAAATTTACCCCACCTTGTAACCCTGAAATCATATTTTGGTTTTCCTACTTCATTATAGCCGTTAAGCTTTAATATATAATCCTGCAGATATTCCGAATAAGGATGCATGGTCCTTAATTTATATACTCCTATAGGATTCCCGTCCTTGCCTATTCTCCTTAATTTTATGATCGGGTGGTAAGAGGGGCTTTTATCTTTCCTTGGCTCCCTGGTTTTCATGGCAACGAAATAAAACAAGCCATGAATAATTTTGTATTCAATAATGTCAAAACCACAGTATACAAGTCTCCCTAACACTTCCGGCTGTGATACGGTATGGTGTGCCCCTTTTGTTAAATAAAAATAAAACTTTTCAATATATCTTAATTTCGGTATTACTCTGTTAATAACAAAATCCATTAACCATATAATCTGACCGAATGTTTTACCAAATAATCTGAAAAATCTGAGTTTCCTTTCCCAGTATGTTTCCAGTCTTCCGATATATAAGCCTGCATCAGGCAACAGTGTGTTAACGGAACGAAAATGCTCATTAATATACCTGATATGATTTATTTTCTTGAAATTAATAATTGCCCTGACGTTGTTAAAATCTACATTTTCAACATACGACTTGGAATTTGTAGTAAATACTATATGATTAAAATACCTTTTTAAATCCAGGTGTTCAGATACATATTTGAATACTTCCTTATCTGATTCGCTGATGATTGCTTTTTCAAGATCATTATGACTCCTGAAATTGTACTTTAAGGATGAAACAACTGCTTCCTGAGTTTTCCTGTTAAGCCGGTCAAAAAGTGATTCTCCGGTTAAATTATGGGCGTATTCAATGTATCTTTGCATTCTTCTCAGGGTTTATTATATTTAGGTATCAGTCAGGGTTTTGTGAAAATTATATCAAAAAACATATGTAAAATAAAACTCAGTCCTCAGGTGAATAAAAATAAGTTTCAATTAACTACTCTGAAATTTTTCTCCTTTTGACGTCCATAATTACGTAATAACTCTTCTGTAATTTTTAGCTAAAATACATTAAGAAAACATGCAAATCAAGCGAGAATTTATGAACGACCATATTCCTGTGACGAACGTATCAGGATTTTTAATTAGTGAAATTCAGGTAATTTTTTTGTAATATTTTCATAATTTCTTATAATGCCTGTAACTAAGTAGTAGCATGAGTTTTATGAAATATCTTCATATTTGGCAACTGATTTTTGTTAATGATAATGTTCGCGGTTTTTTGTAAGTTTGATTAATTATTTAAGGGTACTATTTCAATAAATATTATGAGCTGGGAAAATTATATTTCCGAATATATATCTTACCTGAAAATCGAGAAATCTTTATCAAAGAATTCCGTCGAAGCATATACCCGTGATATATCCATGCTAAGGAGTTATTTTGAAAATCATAAGATCAAAATTCAGCCGGCAGAAGTCGAACTCATTCATCTGCGAGAATTTATCAAATGGGCAAATGAGCTTGGTATAAGTGCCAGAACGCAGGCACGGCTTATATCCGGGATAAAATCCTTTTACAGGTTTCTTCTTATTGACGAAAAAATTGATAATGATCCTACATCTTTACTGGAAGCTCCGAGGATTGGAAGAAAACTTCCCCAGGTACTTTCGGTGCAGGAAATAGATGATCTTATAAATGCCATTGATTTAAGCAAAACTGAAGGCCACAGAAATAAAGCTATCCTCGAAACATTGTACAGTTGCGGGCTAAGAGTTTCCGAGCTGATAAACCTCAGGCTTACGAATCTCTTTTTTGACCAGGGATTTATTAAAGTCACGGGCAAAGGAAATAAGGAGAGGCTGGTGCCGATAAGCGGGAAAGCTGTCAGGGAAATTGAGATATATTTAAGTCAGTACCGAAATCATTGCAGTCCTGACAAGCAATCAGAAAATATCCTGTTTCTTAACAGAAGGGGGAGGAAACTGACCAGGGTAATGATCTTCACTATTATTAAAACGCTGGCAGGCACTATCGGCTTAAAGAAGACCATCAGCCCCCATACATTCAGGCATTCGTTTGCTTCCCATCTTATTGATGGTGGGGCTGATCTACGGGCCGTGCAGGAAATGCTGGGGCATGAATCAATACTTACTACCGAGATCTACACACATCTTGATACCGGGTATCTGAGAGACACAATAATTCAGTTCCATCCACGCGCGTAAAATTTATTAAATTGCTACATTAAATTAAAAAGTTATGAAGAAAAGTTCAGTATTAAATAAAGTACGTTTTCTTATCATTCTTATATTGATTTTTACTTCAATTGCATGGAAGAATACCAGAGCTCAGAATGCCAGATGGACTATAATGGTTTACCTCGACGCGGATAATAATCTTGAAGATGTGGCAATCACAGATTTCAATGAGATGGAAGCAGTGGGCTCAACAGATTCGGTGAATATTATTGTTCAATTTGACAGGATCCCCTCCTATGACAACTCGAACGGCGACTGGACAGATACAAGAAGGTTCCGGGTGTTGCAGGATGCCAATACTTCTGTGATCTCTACAGTACCCCTCGAGATAATAGGTGAAAAAAATATGGGTGATCCCCAGACTCTTACTGATTTCATGAACTGGACAGTTTTAAATTTCCCAGCTGACAATTATGCTTTGGTATTATGGAACCACGGAGGAGGATGGAGATATATAAATGACGGTGATAAAGATAAACCGAAACCAGAAAATAATCCTTTTACAAGGGACGTCTGCTTTGATAATACGAGCAACGATTACCTTTCGAATTACGAAGTGAGTGAAGCAATTTCCGAAAGTATGATAAAGCCGGATATCGTTGCTTTCGATGCCTGCCTTATGGGAATGATCGAAGTGGCATACCAGTTAAGGGACCTTGCTGATATCATGGTTGCTTCGGAAGAATCAATACCATGGGACGGCTTTGATTATGAAGCATTTCTTAATGAACTGGTCAGTGATCATAATATGACGGCTGACACACTCTCGAAAGTTATTGTTAAGACCTATGGTGAATATTATGAGCTTTCGGCAGTTACAAACGCAGCTGTAAACCTGGATAAAATCAGAAATATCGCCGGTAAACTCGACACCTTAATAATTAAAATAATAAATAACGGTACGGCCTGGGATGAGGTCGGTGAAGCCCGCACCGGCACACAGAGATTTGATGTAATCGATTATCTTGATTTATGGAGCCTGGCGGATATGTTGAAAATAAATATCAATGACAACCAGGTAAAAGATGCGGCTGATTCACTGAAGAATGCTATTGATGATGCAGTGATTGAGAATTATGCATCCGATTACTATAACCATGCAAAGGGGCTCTCAATTTATTTTCCGCTTTTTGAAGATTATGATCCTGAATACGGCGACAGGCTTTTTAGTAAAGATTTTCCTGACAGTACAATGTGGATTACCTTCCTCTCTGAGTTTTACCAGAATTACAAACCCGATATAAACGAACCCAACAATCATTTTGCAAATGCCACAATTATTGACTATCCCGGTAATCAAACAGGACTTTTAAATGAACTTTCGGATATTGATATATTTAAATTCTATTATAACGGTACGGACGATGCCTCAATAGTATTATCTCCCCCGGCCAATTTCGATATTTACCTTTATTCGGTAAATGACACATTGATACAACAAACAGACTCTTCAAAAAATACCGATACTTTAAGTGACACCATTATTGTTACAGGTCTTGATCCCGGCATTTATTATCTTGCTGTAAAACCGGCTGAGGCGGGTGAAGATTACTACGGACTGGATTTTGGTGAACTCAGCTATAATATCGGGGAATCCACTAATCTGACACAGGCCTATGATGACGGTAATCCACAGCATCAGTTCTATTCTAATGCAGCAGATACGGGCGTAGGTATGAAATTCACGGGAGAGGGTGAAATACAGGGAGTCTGGTATTATATTACCGATATCGATGTTGAGGAAGGTGGCGGCGATTTGGGTCTTCTGAACCTTCATATTTATGAATATTATTCCATGCAGGAACTGTGGGATTATGAACCTGTCACAGTTCATCCTGACAAAACAGGATGGAATTATATTGACATATCCGACCAGGAAATTGAGTTCTTCTTCGACGCGATAATCATTGGATTCACATGGGATGGTGACAATACACCGGCCATTGGTGCAGACTCAATTTTTTCGGATAACAATTCCTTTTATTATTCTGATTATTCATGGGAATTGCCGGCCGACAGTGTTCTTTTCTTCATCAGGCCGGTTTACAGTCTTGAAGCCGGAGAAATTGAAGATACCTGTTACTGCAATGAATATACGCATATAACGGATAATGCCGGCCAGATAACTGACGGAAGCGGAGAATATGACTACGCTAATAATTCATTCTGCTCATGGTTAATAACAACAGAAGATCCTGCCAGCATTTTCCTGTCATTTACGGAATTTAATACGGAGGAAGGATTTGATTATGTTTATGTATATGACGGCGGAAATTCCGATGCTCCCCTTATGGGGGCATACTCAGGATTGCCAGGTAATTTTGTTGTCTCTTCCCCGGGAGGAGCTATATATATTGAGTTCTATTCAGATGAAAGTGTAACCCGTAGCGGCTGGAAAGCTTTTTACAGTGTTGAAAGCAATATGTGCTATTGTCAGGAATTTACTTTACTGACCGATACGGCAGGTACCTTTTCAGATGGCAGTGAGGCTTCTGATTATGGAAACAATTCAAATTGCATATGGCTTTTACAGTTACCACAGAACAGATGTATAAATCTTCAGTTTACAGAGTTTAACCTTGAAAACGGCAACGACTCGGTAATTGTATACGATGGCAGTTCCACAACATCCGCCGTATTATCGCGGTTAACAGGAACCGGGCATAATGATATTCTGACATCATCAGGTAATTCGGCAATTATCAAATTCATATCAGACAATAAAATTGTTGCCGGTGGCTGGAGCTGCCAGTACAGCAGTTCAGTGATAAGCAATATTGAAACCGGGATATTATCCGGAATTGACATTTTTCCGAATCCCGGCCGTGGAATAATTAATTTCAGCATTCCCGCAGATAATGGTTCATTAATGTCAATAGTCATTATTAACAGCCTGGGGAATATTGTTGAAACGATGAGTATTCAGGCCGGCACAGAACAAATAACCATAGATATTTCCGGATATCCTGAAGGCCTGTATTTTATTAAAATTACCAATGGTACCAGCTACGTTATTAAAAAGTATATGATAAACTGACCGCTGTGTATTTATCATCACATTTTCATAGAAGATTTACTTTTTTTTGAATACCTTTGTGGACTTTAAAAAAACAGCCGCAAACAACGACAATATTTTGATTATATAAACTTTAAACAATATTAAAAATGACGAAAGTAAAACGTGTATACACATTTGGTGATAAAAAAGCTGAAGGAAAAGCAGATATGAAAAATTTACTTGGGGGCAAAGGGGCAAACCTCGCAGAAATGAACCGTATTGGTGTTCCTGTTCCTCCCGGTTTCACTATAACAACTGAAGTATGTACCGAATATAACAAGTTAGGCCAGGATAAAGTCATTGAACTTATTGCAGAGGATGTCAGGCAGGCCATGAAAAATGTGGAAAATATTATGGGCCGGAAGTTCGGAGATAAAAACAATCCTTTATTGGTTTCAGTACGTTCAGGTTCCAGGGTTTCCATGCCCGGCATGATGGATACTGTTCTGAACCTTGGATTAAATGATGATGCAGTTGAAGGGATTGCCGGCGAAAGCAACAATGAAAGATTTGCATGGGATTCCTACAGAAGGTTTGTACAGATGTATGGCGATGTGGTTCTTGGAATGAAACCCGCTTCAAAGGAAGATGTTGATCCGTTCGAAGAAATCATTGAAAATGTTAAGGAAGCAAAAGGCATAAAAAATGACACTGACCTCACTGCAGAAGATCTGAAAGACCTTGTTGCAAAATTCAAAAAAGCTGTTAAGGAAGTTACAGGCAGAGATTTTCCGGCGGATCCATGGGAACAGCTATGGGGCGCTGTTTGTGCTGTATTTGACAGCTGGATGAATGAAAGAGCCATTGTATACCGTCAGTTAAACCAGATACCTGAAGAATGGGGTACTGCAGTTAATGTTCAGGCCATGGTATTCGGCAATATGGGTGAGAGCTCCGGTACCGGCGTTGCCTTCACCAGGGACGCTGCCACAGGTGAAGATCTTTTTAATGGTGAATATCTTATCAATGCACAGGGTGAGGACGTTGTTGCAGGCACAAGGACCCCTCAGCAGATAACAAAGGAAGGTTCACTGAGATGGGCAAAACTGGCCGGTGTTACTGAAGATGACAGGGCCTCAAAATACCCTTCCCTTGAAGAAAAAATGCCTGACGTATATAAAGAGCTGGATTCAACGCAAACAAAACTTGAAATGCATTATAAAGATATGCAGGACCTTGAATTTACGATACAGGACCGGAAATTATGGCTTCTGCAGACAAGGAATGGAAAAAGAACTGCCG
>CAZBUF010000401.1:0-10567 GCA_964495025.1 uncultured Bacteroidales bacterium
ATGCCTTACATGATGAGTTATTCTTTGTTTTTTTTCCAGTACAGTTTATTATCTTTATTATATGCTATATACATATTATCGAGCAACCATTGGATCACCGTAATTATTTTATCTTCTTTAAACGGGACCTTGTCAATAAGGCTGTTCAGCACAACAGGCTCCAGATTTACAATTCCCTTGATCTCTTCCCTGATCAGCTCAAACTCATTTTCATTAAGTTCAATTTCATCCTGATGTTCACATACATCGCACTTGCCACATCGTTCGGAATTTTTTTCGCCGAAGTATTCGAGCAATATCTGGCTTCGGCATTTATTTGTTCTCAGGGCGTAGTCCAACACTGAATTCAATCTTTCGATATATCTCTCTTTTCTGTCCTTATATGTTTCCCTGGATATGAATAAGGATTTCTCATCAAGTCTTTCTTCAGTGTAAATTATCTGTGGCGTCTTTTTCTGAGGTATGTACCTTATGATTTTAAGATTATAGAGTTTTTTTATATACTGGAAAATAATATCGATGTTTACGTCTGCTCTCTTTGCAAGCAACATCTCATCAATTCCTACAAATTCTGTAAATATCCCTGTATAGGAACGCAGCATAAGTTTTATGAAAGCATCAAAATCTGCGTTTGCCACCTGAAATTTATAAAGATCGTCACGGGATAAGAGGAACCTGACTTTTGAAGGATTGTTCAACTCATCAGTAAGTGCTATATAACCTTCATGTTCGAGGATCTTAAGGCTGCTATATATGATATTTATATTAAATTTAAAAGTAAGGGCGAAATCAGCAACATTAAAATCGAATGAGATATTCTTACCTCCGCCTATGGGTATTTTAAGGTAATTGCCCAGTGCCTGGTAGATTCTCTTTATTGTGATTATTTCAGGGAAGTTTGTCAGTATCCTCTTCTTTACTGAGGCTTTGTCGGAAGGGTTAAACAGCAGAACAGCATATGCTTTTTTCTGATCTCTTCCTGCACGTCCGGCTTCCTGAAAATATGACTCAAGTGAATCGGGCAGATCAGCATGAATGACAAACCTTACATCAGGCTTATCAATACCCATACCAAAAGCGTTGGTTGCTACAATTATCCTGGTTGTTCCATTTGTCCATTCAAGTTGCCTTTGTGCACGTAGTTCGTGTTTTAGGCCGGCATGGTAAAAGTCGGCTGAGATATTATTTTGTTTTAAAAGTGTAAATATCTCTTTTGATTTTTTCCTGCTCCTGACATATATTATACCACTTCCTTTAAGTATTTTGGCTATTTTAACAATATCCCCGAACTTATCTTCTGATTTTTTTAACTTATATATCAGGTTTTCCCTGAAAAAGCTTGTTTTCAGCACATTCTTTTTGGCAAATAGCAATTTCGACTGTATATCTTCAACTACGGGCTGCGTAGCAGTGGCTGTAAGTGCCAGTACCGGGACTCCGGGGATGGTCTTTCTAAGCTCCGATATTTTCAGGTATGAAGGCCTGAAATCATATCCCCATTGCGAAATACAATGTGCCTCGTCAACAGTTATTAAATTTATGTTCATCTGAACAACCCTGGCTTTGAATATTTCTGTGCCAAGGCGTTCCGGTGAGAGGTATAAAAATTTGTAATCACCGTATATACAATTATCCAGTGTAATATCAATCTCTTCACTGGTCATGCCGGAATAAACCGCCAGTGCCTTAATTCCCGTTTTCCGCAAGGCTTCAACCTGGTCTTTCATTAAAGCAATCAAAGGGGTAATTACAAGGCAGATCCCTTTCATATACATTGCAGGCACCTGGAAGGTTAAAGATTTTCCTCCTCCTGTCGGCATTAAGCCCAGGGTGTCATTTCCTTCAATTACCGATTTTATAATATTTTCCTGCAAAGGCCTGAAACTATCATATCCCCAGAATTTTTTTAATATTTGGTGTATTTCTTCCATGCGGTACTATAGCTTCATTAAGAAATATACTTCTATTATTGTTCTTTTTATGATATTTTAGAAATTATTATACCTTAAATTTTGTATTTTCGCAACATTTAAAATTAAATAAAATAGTCAAGATGTCATTTTTAACTGATAAAATAATATTCGAAGGGCTTACATTCGATGACGTGCTTCTCGTACCTGCATATTCTGAAGTACTGCCCAGGGATGTTGATCTTACTACCAGATTCTCCCGGAATATAAATTTGAATACACCTATCGTTTCTTCTGCTATGGATACCGTTACCGAAGCAAATCTTGCAATAGCTATGGCAAGAGAGGGCGGAATAGGCGTAATTCATAAAAATATGAATATTGAAAGTCAGGCTAAACAGGTTAAAATTGTCAAACGTGCAGAAAACGGGATGATTTACGATCCAATAACCATTCAAAAGGAATCAACTGTCGGCGATGCTATTAACTATATGAAAGAATATAAAATCGGAGGTATCCCTGTTGTTGACAATAACCATAAGCTTATAGGAATTGTCACAAACCGTGATTTACGTTTTGAGCAGATTATGAATAAGCCCATCAGCGATGTAATGACTTCTGAAAATTTAATTACCACGAATCAGGAAATAAATCTTGAAGAAGCTGCAGATATACTGCAGCATTACAAAATAGAAAAACTTCCCGTTGTTGATAAGAACTACAGGTTAATAGGCCTTATAACTTATAAGGACATAACCAAGGCAAAGGACCGGCCGTTTGCATGCAAGGATCATAAGGGCAGACTGAGGGTTGCAGCTGCTGTAGGTACTTCTGAAGATAATTATGACAGGATCGAAGCTCTGATCAAGGCTGATGTGGATGCAATTGTGATTGATACGGCTCACGGTTACTCCAAAAGAGTAATTAATATGTTAAAAAATGCTAAAAAGAAATATAAGGGGATTGACATGGTTGTCGGAAATGTTGCAACGGGTGAAGCCGGACTGGCGCTTGTTGATGCCGGCGCTGATGGTGTTAAGGTTGGCATAGGACCGGGGTCGATATGTACAACACGGATAATCGCAGGTATAGGAGTCCCTCAGTTGTCAGCAATATTTAGCGTTGCTGAATCGTTAAAGAAGAAAAATATACCAATTATTGCTGATGGAGGTATACGGTATTCCGGTGATATAGTAAAAGCTATTGCAGCCGGGGCAAATTCAATTATGGCAGGATCAATATTTGCCGGTGTTGAAGAATCACCGGGGGAAACAATAATTTATAACCGAAGGAAATATAAATCATACAGGGGTATGGGCTCTATTGAAGCGATGCAGAAAGGTTCGGGAGACAGGTATTTTCAGGATCCGGATGAGGACGAAAAGAAACTTGTGCCTGAAGGGATTGTTGCAAGAATACCTTCTAAAGGTACATTGTCGGAAGTATATTACCAGCTGATAGGCGGATTAAGAGCAGGCATGGGATACTGCGGAGCGAAAAATATTAAAGAGCTTATGGAAGCCAGGTTTGTAAGGATAACAAATTCAGGTATTACTGAAAGTCATCCTCACGATGTTACAATAACAAAAGAAGCCCCGAACTATAGCAGATAAAACAAACAAAATACAATAACTAAAATTAACACAAACTATGAAAAGAAAAACTGTTTTTTTAATTATCATTTATTTATTATCGATTAATGCAATACATGCACAGAAAGAAATTGTATTGATTACAATTGATGACAATACAATTACTAAATCGGAGTTTGAAAGAATATATAGAAAAAATAATACATCAGCAGTTTATGATAATAAATCGGTTGAAGATTACCTTGAGTTATTTATAAACTATAAATTAAAGGTGTTTGAAGCTGAAAGGCTGGGCTATGATACAATTAGCAGCTTTGTTAAGGAACTGGGAGGTTACCGTGATAAACTGGCTGAACCCTACTTTAGTAACAAGGATATATTTGAGGAATTTTTGAAAACTGGTTATGAGCGAACAAAAACAGAAATAAACGTAAGTCATATTCTTGTTGAACTTCGCATAGGAGCATCCTATGAAGATACTGCAAAAGCGTATGAGAAGATTATGCAAATCAGGAAAAGAATAATTAACGGGGAGCCTTTTGATAAGGTAGCACTGGAAACTTCTGATGACCCGTCAGCTAAAAATAATGGTGGTAATTTGAGGTGGCTCACTGCTTTCAGGATGGTATATCCTTTTGAGAATGTAGCCTATAAAACACCCGTAAATGAAGTGTCCATGCCCTTCAGATCAAGGTTCGGATATCATATAATAAAAGTCAATGATAAAAGACTTTCCAAAGGAAAAATAAGACTTGCTCATATACTGGTGAGAACACCCAATGGTACAGAGGAAGAAATAGCGGAAGGCAGGAAGAAGATATATAAGTATTATGAAATGCTGAAGAATGGTGAGGATTTTGTTGATCTTGTTGAAAAATATTCTGAAGATGAATCTTCATCGGGCAATAATGGACTTTTAAAATGGATCCGTTCCGGGGTCCTGCCTGATTCAATCGAGGGTGTTGTATATGATTTACAAAATAAAGGGGATTTATCGCCACCTTTACTTTCAGAGTTCGGATGGCATATATTCAGGCTTCAGGAAAAGGAACCCGTAGGCACACTGGAAGAAATGAGGCCTGATCTTGAACGCCGGCTTAAAAGGATCGAAATGTCAAAAGTCATTGAAAAGGCAAATATTGAGAAGCTTAAAAAAGATAATAATTTTATAGAATATAAAGATAATCTTGCCGGTGTATTGGAAATAATTGATTCAGCAGTTTACAGAGGTGACAGGAAACTGACGTATGCCGAAAGCTTAATTGAACCGATATTTAAAATCGGCGATAAAGAATACCTGCAAAAAGACCTAGCTGAGATCATATCAAAGGAGAGGTTTGATAAGGGCTTCTCATTTGATTATATTTTTGAAACAAAATATAATGAACTTGTTTATGCTAAGGTTCTTGAATATGAAAAAAGCAAACTTGAAGATAAATATCCTGATTTGAAGTATTTAATGCAGGAATACCATGACGGCATTTTGTTATTCAACCTTACGGATGATGTTGTATGGAGCAAAGCGGTTGCAGATACTGCCGGTTTGGAGGAATTCTATGAAAAAAACAAGTCAGAACAATATAAATGGCAGCAACGTGCAGATGCCTCAATTTATACTTTGTCAGATTCATCCATGGCAGAGCAGGCTATGAAGCTTGCCCTGATGCGCTCGGTGAAAAAAATCACAAAAGAAAAGCTTATCGCAGAATTATGCAAGTCAGATACAGTACCATGTGTTGAGATTGAAGATAATTTATTTGAAGCAAAGGATAATAGTCTGGTTGATAAGGTATCATGGGAAAAACAAAATGCTGAATTATTTAAAACTGATGATAAAACAGTGCTGGTAGTGATAAACGATATACTGGAACCTGAACTTAAACCTCTAAGCGAGATAAAGGGACTGGTGACAGCAGACTATCAGACATACCTGGAAAGAGAGTGGGTAAATGAACTGCGAAACAAATATAATATTGAAGTAAATAAAAAAGCACTTAAAAAAATTAAATGAGACCGCTCTTATTATTTGCCATTCTATTGTTTATGGTGTCTTGTACCGGTTATAAAAGAAAACAGGACAAGGAGCCGGTAGCCAGGGTATTTGACAGATATTTATATCCTGATGCAATAAATGATATCATACCGGCAAATATTTCTCCCCCCGATAGCGTAATTATTGCAAGGGATTTTATCGAAAAGTGGATCAAGAAACAGCTACTTTTAAATAAAGCTGAACTAAATCTGACAGATGAAGAAAAGAATGTTGACGAACAGATTGAAAATTATAAAACTTCATTACTGATATATAAATACGAACAAAGCCTGATAAGACAAAAGCTGGATACCTTTATTAGCGATAATGAGATCAAAGAGTACTATAATGAGAATTCATCTAATTTTTTGCTTAATGATAACCTCGTTAAGGCATTGTTTCTGCAGGTACCCAGGACATCCCCTGATGTGTGGAAGGCCAGAAGATGGTATAGATCAGTTAATGAAGAAGATTTAAATAAGCTTGAGGATTATAGCTATCAGTATGCTGCCAAATATGATTATTTCAATGACAACTGGATATATTTTTCAGAAATAGAAAAATATCTTCCTATAAAAATTGAAAATCCTGAACGGTATTTGAAATACCGGAAATTTTTTGAGATCAAGGATTCTACTTATTACTATTTTGTGAATATTAAAGATTATAGATTAATCGGCACAGTTTCTCCCATAGAGATCGTTAGCAGAAACATAAGGAATATAATCCTGAATAAAAGGAAAATCCGGCTGATAAAAAATCTGGAGACCAATATATATAATGATGCCCTGAACAGAAATAATTTTACAATCTACTAGTAACATAACATGCATAAAATATCATATTTCTTACCAGTACTTTTCTTATTGCAGAGCCCGGGATTATTATGCCAGGAAAAGATCATAGATCAGGTAATAGCGGTAGTGGGTGATAAAAGGGTCCTGCTTTCTGATATCGAACAGCAATATTATCAAATGCTTGCCCAGGGGTATAAGGATAAGGGTAATCTGCGATGTAAACTGCTTGAAGATTTATTGTCACAGAAGCTATTATTGAACCAGGCGGAGATCGACAGTATTGAAGTGACGGATCCTGAGGTAGATATGCAACTTGATCAGAGACTCAAATACTTTATAAATCAACTGGGTTCTGAAGATAAACTCGTTGCTTACTTCAATAAGTCGATACTTGAAATTAAGGAAGATATGAGAGATGCCATAAAGGACCAGCTGCTTACTGAAAGGATAAGAGGTGAGATCGTTGGCGGTATAACGGCAACCCCTTCAGAGGTAAGAAATTTTTATAAGAGCTTACCCCCTGACAGTATCCCTTATGTTGATGCTGAAGTTGAAGTCAGCCAGATCGTGATCTATCCATATACAAGCGAGGAAGCAATTTATGATGTCAGAGAAAGATTACTCGGACTCAGGCAAAGAATTATAAATGGCGAATCATTTGCTACCCTGGCAGTATTATATTCTGAGGACCCTTCATCATCAAAAGGAGGTGACAAGGGATGGACAAATAAGTCTGATCTGGACCCCGAATATGCAAAAGCAGCATTTAGCCTAAAAAAAGGGACAGTTTCCAAAATTGTGAAATCATCATCCGGATATCATATCATTCAGCTTATTGACAGAACAGAGGATAGGGTCAACACCAGGGAAATACTTTTAAAACCTGAGATTGAGATCGGAGCAAAAGAAAAAGCAAAAGCCAGGCTGGACAGCATTGTCACCTTAATAAGACTTGACTCTATGAAATTCGAGAAGGCAGCAATATTCTTCTCACATGATGCGGATACCAGAATGAACGGGGGACAGATAATAAATGAAATGACCGGTGATGCGAAGTTTGCACTGGACAATTTTCCGACAAGAGACTACCTGGTAATTAAAACCCTGGAACTGGGAGAGATTTCCAAACCTTATGAATCGACAGATAAGCACGGGGTCACAGTTTTTAAAGTTGTTATGCTGAAATCACGTACAAATCCGCATGTGGCAAACCTGAAAGAGGATTACAGCTTGTTGAAACAAATGACAATGGTTAACAAACAAACGGAAATCATTGAAGGCTGGATCAAAGAAAAAATTGAAAAAACTTATATACGGATTGATGATAAATATAAAAAATGTGATTTCAGAGTACAGGAATGGCTGAAATAGAAACATTATGAATTTATATATCTAATGAAATTTCTTACAGGTATAAATTTTAGAAACCAGCAGATAAAAATTTCATTCCTGATACTGTTTTTCTTTGTTATTTGTTTCAGATCCTCCTACACACAGCAAACACGCAAAATAAACCACAACTCCGACAATATGGAGTTTGATAAGAACCTGGCAAATGGGGCATACCGGCTGCTGGGAAATGTTGTATTCAAACATGAAGGAGTTGTGATGTATTGTGACAGTGCATATTTCTATTCTGACATAAATTCCCTGGATGCCTTTGATAATGTATATATTAATCAGGGCGACACACTGCATCTTTACGGTGATTTTCTCCATTATGACGGTAATTCAAGAATGGCCAGGGTAAGGAGGAAGGTCAAATTGATAAGTAACGAAACACAATTATTCACTGAAGCTCTTGATTTCGATCTGAAATCCAGCGTGGGCTATTATATTTCATTTGCCAATATCATTAATGGCGAAAATAAGCTTAACAGCAGAGAAGGCTATTATTACTCAAGCAGGAAGATGTATTTTTTCAAAGATAGTGTTGTTATAGAAAATCCCGGATATACTATTTACTCTGATACTTTAAAATACAATACCATATCAAATATAGCATACTTTTTAGGCCCGACAGAGATTATCAGTGACAGTAATTATATATATTGTGAGGACGGATGGTATAATACTGAAACGGATATTTCATTATTAAAAAGAAACGCCTACCTCGAAAGTACAAATCAGACATTGAAGGGTGACAGCCTTTATTATGAAAGAGCCACAGGATATGGTGAAGCATATCATAATGTGGAACTTTTTGATAATGAACAAAATATAATATTAAAAGGCAATTATGCGACCTATAATGAAAATACAGAAAACGCTTTACTGACAGATAATGCAATGCTGATACAGATTACAGACACTGATTCAATTTATATCCATGCCGATACTTTATTGTCGCAAGTTGATACAAACGGATTTAAACTGTTTAAGGCCTTTTACAGAGTGAAAATGTTCAAATCAAATCTTCAGGGTAAGTGCGACTCAATGTCATACTCCTTTGCTGACTCGGTTATCAGGTTATATGATAATCCCGTTTTATGGTCGGAAAAAAATCAGCTGACATCGGAATATATGGAGATCAGGACAAAAAAACAAAGGATCGACCAGCTGCATCTCATTAAGCTGGCATTTATCATCAGTAAGGAAGATACTTTAAAGTTCAACCAGATCAGCGGGAAGACAATGGTTTGTTATTTTAAGGGCAATGAACTTTATAAGGTTGATGTAAGAGGCAATGGCCAGACAATCTCATATCCAAAAGATGATGACCAGATCATTGGAGTAAATAAAGCTGAGAGTTCAAACCTTGTCATTTATCTTGAAGGTAAAGACGTAAAGGAAATAATGTTTCTTACGAAACCTGATGCTGTTTTGTATCCTCTTGAAACCGCTCCCCGTAATGAATTGATATTAAAGAATTTTGTGTGGCTTGAACATCTCAGACCCCTGAAGAAGGAAGATATTTTTACCTGGGATGAATAATATTAAAATGGGATTATTATTGATCCCGTTTTAATACTCGTCTTCATTGAAAAAGAAATCATCTTTACTAGGATAATCCGGCCAGATGTCTTCAATACTTTCATATATTTCTCCTTCATCTTCGATTTCCTGCAGGTTTTCAATAACTTCCATTGGAGCACCCGAACGAATCGCGAAATCAATTAATTCATCTTTCGTTGCTGGCCATGGTGCATCTTCCAGTTTAGATGCCAGTTCAAGAGTCCAGTACATTTTTATATCGATTTATTAGTATCCTTACTTAAAAAGCTGCAAAAATATAAAAAAATTTTTATCATTTACAACTCAGGCTTCCATAGAATTTCTTCTGAGTTCAAACTAGCTGATAATCTGCGTGCTAGAACAAAAAGATAATCTGACAAACGATTCAGGTATTTTATCACTGCTTCCGGAACATATGATCCGGCAGAAAGTCTGACCACTTTTCTTTCGGCTTTCCTGCAAACAGCCCTGGCTATGTGGCAATAGGAAACCAAAGTATGCCCTCCGGGTAAAATAAATGAATTAAGCTCAGGCAGCTGATCCTCCGTTTTATCTATTGCTCTTTCAAGCACAAGTATGTCATTATCCTTTAACTCAGGCAATCCTGCTATGTTTTTTTTAATTTCTGTTGCCAGTATAGCTGCACAAACCATCAGCCTGTCCTGTATCATAATTAATATTTCTTTATCATCAGCACTAATATCCTGGCTTCTGATCAAACCTATATACGAAATAAGTTCATCAACGTTACCAAGGACATCAATTCTTTTATGATATTTAGGCACTCTTTTGCCTCCTCTCAGTGATGTTTTTCCTTTATCGCCTGACCGGGAATAGATCTTCATTATTATTACTATTTATTTTTCCTGTCATATTCAACCTCGCCATCAAAAAGCCGTATTATCCTGCCTGCGTGTTTGGCAATATCTTCTTCATGCGTTACCAGAATTATAGTATTACCCTTTTTATGTATCTCATGAAATACATTCATGATATCAATGGATGTTTTTGAGTCAAGGTTGCCTGTTGGTTCATCTGCCAGGATTATTGAAGGATGGTTAACCAATGCCCGCGCAACGGCAACACGCTGACGCTGGCCTCCTGAAAGTTCATTGGGCCTGTGCTCTATTCGGTCTGACAAACCAACATCGACCAAAATTCGTTCGGCTGTTTTAACACGTTCGTTCTTTTTAACACCCGCGTAAACCAGGGGAAGCATTACATTTTCGAGAGCCGTATTACGGGGAAGCAGGTTAAAGGTTTGAAAAACAAAACCTATTT
>CAZBUF010000402.1:0-3411 GCA_964495025.1 uncultured Bacteroidales bacterium
CAGTGTGGCAGGACGACTATTAAGCATCCTGATAATGAGGAGACGATGAATGATTTTAACGCTAAAAACGTCAGGGAATATCTTTTTTCATTTACAAACATTAAGTTCTCTTTTCCCCGTGAGGAGGATACATATAACCTGCAGAATGGCGATCCATTTGTAAAAATTACCGTGAAAAAGATAAATGACGAATCAATAATACTTGAGGGATACCGTAAGCATACAACTGATAAGATGATGGATGGATCAGCATATGATCCTGATAATTTTTATGCTTTAACGAATAAGAGTTCCGTGTTAATAGAACTGAAATATATTGATTTCGATCCTATACTTAAGGATATGTACTATTTTCTAAAAAAATGACTATATTCATCTTCATAAATAATATTTTTTTTGTAATATTGATACAGCAATAATAAAGAAATTGCCCCTCGATAAATTGTAATCACATAAAAAAATTCAATAATGAAATTTGTAGTATCAAGCGTTGATCTTCTGAATCATTTACAATCAGTTAACAGAGTGATAAATCCAAAAAACACCTTACCCATACTTGATAATTTTCTGTTTGATCTCAAGGGTAAGCAACTGGAAATTACAGCTTCTGATCTGGAAACAACAATGATGACAAAGATGGAACTGGGAAATGTTGATGAAGCAGGCAGTATAGCTGTTCCCGCACGGTTGTTAACCGATTCACTTAAAGAGTTCCCTGATCAGCCGCTCACCTTTGATATTAATCCTGAAAGCCTCTCGATAGTTATCAGTACCGAGAACGGCCAGTTTACAATTATGGGACAAAAAGGGTCAGATTTCCCGCAGATACCGCAAATTAAGAAAGACAAGAAAGCGAGCTTCCAGATCAGTTATGAGATGCTTTCCAGCGGTTTGAACAATACTTTCTTTGCTACTGCTGACGATGAGCTGAGGCCGGTAATGAACGGTATATTCTTTGAGCTGACGCCTGACAATATTATTTTTGTTGCTTCAGATGCACATAAGCTCGTCAGGTATAAGAGGGAAGATGCAAAAAGTGATATGAACTCTTCATTTATTCTCCCGAAGAAACCCGCAAGTTTACTTAAAAATATTATCTCCAAAGATGAAGACGGTAATATAACAGTTGAATTCGACGATAAAAACGCATTTTTTACTTTATCAAACTACAGGCTTGTCTGCAGGCTGGTAGAAGGGAATTATCCAAGCTATAATTCAGTGATACCTGTAGATAACACCAATAAGTTATTAATTGACAGGTTGAAATTATTGAACACCCTTAAGCGTGTTTCCGTATTTTCCAACCAGGCAAGTAACCTTGTCAAGTTGAAGTTGAGCGGTAATCAATTAACTGTTTCCGCCCAGGATATTGATTTTTCTATTTCAGCATATGAAAGATTATCATGTCAGTATGAAGGAGATGACATGGAAATTGGTTTCAAATCGCTGTTTTTAATTGAGATACTGGCAAATCTTAAATCCTCGGATGTTGTAATGGAGCTTTCCGATCCTTCCAGGGCCGGCTTGTTCCTTCCTGTACAAAAAGGAAAAGATGATGAAGATGTGTTGATGTTGCTTATGCCAATGATGATAAACGCCTGATGTTATAAGCATAATGCCGGCTTGTGTCTGACTCTTTTTACCTGTTCGTTTAATACTTTTACATGGAGCTCAAACTTAGAAATCCTTTAATATTTTTTGATCTGGAGACCACCGGAATAAGTATATCCATGGACAGGATAGTTGAGATCTCATACTTAAAAATATACCCTAACGGTGATGAAGAATCAAAAACGCTAAAGGTCAATCCTACCATACCGATCCCTAAGGAGGCGACCGAAATACATGGCATTACTGATGAAGATGTTAAGGACTCCCCTACTTTCGCCGGGATAGCCAGAACGATCTCAAAAGAACTTGAAGGATGTGATATGGCAGGATACAATTCAAATAATTTTGATATTCCTCTTCTTGCGGAAGAATTTATAAGGGCAGAAGTTGATATTGATCTGAAAAAGAGAAAATTTGTTGATGTACAGGTGATTTTTCATAAAAAAGAGCAAAGGACATTAAGTGCCGCATATAAGTTTTATTGTGATAAAATTCTCAGGGATGCCCATAGTGCGGAGGCAGACACAAGGGCGACTTATGAGATACTCAAGGCTCAGCAAGAGATGTATTCTCATCTGCCGAATGAAGAAGAAAAGCTTGCGGAGTACTCTAGTCACAACAAAAATGTTGACTTTGCAGGCAGGATAGTTTATAATGCAAAAGGAGAGGAAGTATTCAATTTCGGGAAATACAAGGGACAGAAGGTGGAAGATGTATTCAGTAACGATCCTGCATATTACAGCTGGATGATCAACAATGATTTTCCGTTGTATACAAAGAAGATACTGACATCCATAAAGTTACGGGGCGCATTTAAATAGGTTCTATTGCTCTATTGTTCTATTGCTCTATTGTTCTATTGCTCTATTGCTCTATTGCTCTATTGTTCTATTGCTTTATTGCTCTATTGCTCTATTGTTCTATTGTTAAATTGTTGTTCGTTGTTAAAATGTTGTCTTTTCATAAATATAGTTTACTGTTTCCGGCAAGTTCACGTTTCGCTGCTGGTTTCTTGCTTCTCACTTCTCGCTGTTCATTTTTTATATAATATCCGTGACAAGTCAGCTATAATATGGTGAGTTAGGCTGTTATCAGTTTAATAAACATTTTTAAATGTTTGTAAACGGATAAAAATGTGTTTAAATTTGATAAAAGTCAGATGCCAGAATAAGATAACCAAATATATACAAAATGTATATTTATTAGTTAGGGTAAGCATTTGCAAGGGAAAAACAGATGCATTACAATAATTATAGATACAATTGTATATGTTGATACGTTAGCGACAATGCCGCAAGCGGACACAAAAAACGGATTTATAAATAATTTTAAATGACTTTTATATTTTAATTGGCAAATCTGTTCAAATGATTAATAATATAAATCCTCTTTTTTTGCTCATTGTCGCTAACGCTTCAGGCTTCGCCTTGATGCACATTAATTGATTTTTTATATAAAGAATTTTGAAATAAATCAATATGTACAATTGGCAACATTATTCATTAGTTATTTTTTTAAATCAATTAATGTATGTTTCATATCTTTGAATTAGATTCAATAAAGACAACAGCGGCACAGTCGCTAACAGTGGCGTATAGCGAAAGCATCAAGTCGAATGGCTTTTCGCGTTCGTAAACTCACGCTCTCGCCATACGCCCGAAGCGTTTGTGCACAAGCGGATTAAAATCGCGTAAATTATAAATTTACTTTATTAATAATACCAATATGAAATATTTAAGATTATCTATATTAATTCTTTGCATTTCCTCATGTGGAAACAGGATAAATAAAATAGAAGTA
>CAZBUF010000403.1:0-7581 GCA_964495025.1 uncultured Bacteroidales bacterium
GTTTTTTGCGTAAATCAGGCATAAATAATACTACATTTGCTTTATTTTATAAATGATAAATATAATTTAAAATTTTTCCTGATCGAAAAAAAAATTATATGTTTGTTTTCATTAATAATTTCTGCTAATAATATGACCGGCGTATATGAATGAAAAAGCTTTCAGGGTTATCAGGACTGCAGTTCATGGTATATTGGTTGTTTCACTCATTCTTTATTTCTGGAAATGGGTTGATATAGAATTAGTTGACTTTAATCAACAACCTTTATTTCTGTTTAATTATCATTTTTTTCATAATTATCTGGCATTCCCTGGTGGATTTGCAGGGTACCTGGCTTTATTCTTTTCACAGTTCTTTCATTATCCGTTTGCAGGAACATGCATAGTAATCATATTCTTATATCTGACAGTACTTTCAACAAACAGGATCCTAAAAGGCTTCTTCCCCGAGGATTATGTCTTTATCTTACAGTTTATACCCTTATTTTTACTGGTTAGTCTGCACAGCCTGTATAGTCATACACTTAAGCCTGATATTATCCTCATAATGACTTTATATCCG
This sequence comes from uncultured Bacteroidales bacterium, assembly GCA_964495025.1. Taxonomy (GTDB): domain Bacteria; phylum Bacteroidota; class Bacteroidia; order Bacteroidales; family UBA10428. The sequence continues at coordinate 563 of CAZBUF010000403.1, forward strand.
GCAGTCCTGTATAAATATTTGATTGGCAGGCCCTATTATTTCAAAATCCCCTTTTTCATATTATTATCTTTATTACTTATTCTCTTTTTCGGGGGGAATTCCCTTATGTTATTTGGCTTATTGGCAGTTATACTTGAAATAATAAATAAAAAGAAGAAATATATTCCGGTTATTCTGGTTTTTATTATTGTATCAATTTCTCTCCCTCTAATCATTGGAAGATACACTCCATATATGAATACAGGGAAAGTTGTTCTTGATATCTTCATGCCGGAGACACATTATACGCCCGTAATAACATTATACCTGTTATTTCTGTTCTATCCGGTGGTTCTGTTACTGGGAATGATATTGGTTCGTAAATCGCAAAAGAGTTTGTTTTCCGGCCATCCCGGTAAGATCATGCAAATAACCGCCAGGTTGATTCAGCTGGCTTTGCCGGTCATTATTCTGATTATCAGCATGAAACTTTCTTTCAACAGAACTGAAAAGGCATTAATTGAGCTAAATTATTTTGCTGACAAAAAAGACTGGGAGTCAGTTTTAAAAACCGCTGAGATGCTACCCCCGGAAAACAGGATAGTAATTTTTCAAATAAACAGGGCCTTGTACCACACGGGCAATCTTATGAATAACTTATTCAGTTACAAACAATTCTGGGGCGAGGAGGGTTTGCTTCTTACAAAACACTTCAACAGGAAATTATTGATACAAATCAGTGATATTTATTTTGAGCTTGGATATATTAAAGAGTCTCTTCACTGGGCATATGAAAGGCAAACAGAGTATGAATCAAGTCCTTTAATCCTGAAAAGGATTGTAATTACAAACCTGATCCTCGGAGAATATAAGATTGCCGCTAAGTTTTTAAAGATACTTTCAGAATCAATAGTACACAGGAAGTGGGCAGTACGTTATTTGCATTACCTGGATGATCCCGCTTTAATTGACGCTGATCCGGTTATCCGGGAAAAGCGGAACTTAATGCCTAAAAATGACTTTTTTGCCCATAATGATGAACCCATCCTGGATTTGCAGTATCTGATTAATGAAAATCCTTCGAACAAGATGGCATTCGAATATCTCATTGCCTGTTCCCTGTTAAAGCATGATTTGGGTAATATCATAAAAAACCTGCATTACATGCGGGATTTAAATTACAGTAAAATTCCCAGGCATATGGAAGAGGCAATATTGACCTTTATGGTAATGCAAAATACAACAAAAATCAATCTTTATGGTTATACAATAAATAATGAAACGGTAAAAAGATTTACTCAATACAGTAATCTGCTGTTTAATAAATACAACAATAACAAAGAATCGTCTAAAAATGAATTATACAGGTATTTTGGCAACACATTCTGGTTTTATATTCATTATATAAGTCCGATCACAACAAAAAGAGAATTTAAGGAAAAGGTTGCAAGATGAGAAAGATCATATACATACTGATAATTATAACATTATTGATTTTAGCGGGGATTACCTATCCTTTATATCATAATAACATAAAAATTTCCGGATATTCCTGTATTGAATCAACACCTGATATATTTCCCGGGTATATAAATACTGTAATGCCTCCCAACATTGCACCTTTAAACTTCAGGATTAACGAACCGGGAGAAAAATATTATGTTTTAATACATTCAGAAAACGGCAGGGAAATAAAAATCCTTTCAAAAAATAACAAAATTGTTATCGCTGAAAAAAAGTGGAAAGATCTTCTTGAAAAGAATAAAGGTAATCTGATATTTACAGAAATATATATAAAAAATGCTGAAAAGGGATGGCAAAAATATGAAACCATCAGGAATACTGTGTCATCTGACAGCATTGACAGTTATATTGCTTTCAGGCTGATTAATCCGTCATATATTCTATGGGAAAAGATGGGTATTTATCAGCGTAATATTGAGAATTATACAAGGACCCCTGTTTTATTAAACCTTACTACTGAAAAAAACTGCATGAACTGTCATACTTTTTGTGCGAATGATCCGCAGAAGATGATCCTGCATTTACGCAGCAATCCCAGCGGAACAATATTATATAATAACGGAAAAGCAGTTATGCTTAATACATCAACCCCTTATACAATGTCATCCTGTGTTTATCCATCCTGGCATCCTGAAGGAAATATAATTGCTTTTTCAGTTAATAAAATAAAGCAGAGATTTCATTCGGCAAAGGACAGAACTTACCTGACAGTTATTGACCTTGCCTCTGATCTTGTATTATATGATATAAAAAGTAACACAATAACAACCTGTCCGGAAATCTCAACAAAGCGGCTGGAAAATTTACCAAACTGGTCACCTGATGGAAAATATTTATATTATATCAGCGGGCCGGAACATGATAAAACACGGAATGATACTTTAGTTCAATATGATTTAATGAGAATATACTATGATGCTAAAGAGGGAACCTGGGGTAAAGTTGACACTATTTTAACAGCTGAAGAAACAGGCATGAGCATATCTCATCCTGAAGTTTCCCCTGATGGAAAATATTTGCTTTTCTGTATGTCAGAATACGGATACTTCAATATATATAATCCCGGCAGCGATCTTTATATTATGGATCTCGAATCATTAAATTTCAGGAAACTGGATATAAACAGTGATTACGCTGAGAGTTTTCACTCATGGTCATCAAACAGCAGATGGTTTTTATTTACCAGCAAAAGGATTGACGGCCTGAATACAAGAGTATACTTCAGTTATATCGATAAAAAGGGCAATGTATATAACCCTGTGCTTTTACCTCAAAAAGATCCTGATTTTTATGAATCATTTATTTATAACTTTAACAGGCCGGTATTTATAAAAGGCAAAATTGATATTGACTCCTATAATTTAACGAAAACCGCTTATAGTGAAATTGTGAAAGTTAATTTTGATCCGGGAGTAGATATTGATGCCCTGTCAGGTGCAACCAGTATAAAGAAGGAAGATTTGATTAAATAATATTATTCCAGCTCCACAATTCCTTCAATTTCGACAAGAAGATTATCCCTGCAGATGTCAGCAACAAGATAATTAACAGGAACATTCTTATAATAAGAGTTGCAAATTTCCTTTACTATATTAAGCTGTGATTTATTCTTGACATAAACCCTTACAAAGGAAAACCCTATTCTTTCAACATGATTATCAATACCTGCATTCTTAAGGTTACTCCTTGAAATTAAATTTGCAATATTATCTATGGTAATTTCAGTTTGCTTTTTAATATCATTCTTTGCCAGGGTTTTTTCATTTCGAATTGCCGCGGTGCCTGAGACAAATATGGTTTTTTTCTCGTTAACAGAAATATATTTCGCCCTTTCAAATTTAGGAGATGCCTTTGTGTTTATCTGGCCAGACGAATTCCCTACCAGCACGTCCTGTGAATAATTGTAAGCATCGGTTTGTTCAGGATTTTTCAAGGGAATAATATCCATGCTTTTTTTTGGTTTTATAGCAATAAATTCAAGTATTATCCCTCCGGTGTTCATGCCGATCCCTGTAGCAGCAGGGTATCCGTTCTTAAAATCAGCCTGTGAGTAATACCTCGCCCTGATATCATTCAGCACCTGGTAATTCTGTACTTTATTATCAGTTTCAACATTAATATTTAAAATATTTTCCACATAATTCCATTGCCGTACAATATTTGAAAATGTCATTGATTCGGAGTCAAGTATCTTTTTCATCAAACCGAAAGCTGTATCTGCCTGTAATAAAAAATCCTTATTTATACTGTCAGTAGTAATACCCCCGGCAAATATCTGATCATAGCATTCTGAACTTAATTTAGTATAATATATTCCGTCAATACTATTATAGCTTATTTCAATTTCAGCCGGCTTGTTTACAAAAACCAGAAGCTCTGCTGTAACAAGATAATCATCATCCGGTAACTGCCCTATAACACTTGTAGAAGGAATTTCAGAGAAAGAATCCCTGATCCTGCCGGATATCTCCTTTTTTCTTTCAGAATATTCATGATTGGATTCTGATTTTACAAAAAATGACTGATGAATAATATTATATTTTTTATTGTCTTTAATATATTCATTCAGCCTACTGAAGCATGATTCCAATTGCTCATGAAATGAAACCCCGTTAACAGGAACAATATTTATCCATTTTATATTATTTTCCATCCCTTCCTATTTAGTTATAATCAATGTATATTCACCGCAAATTCTTTTCAATTGACTTATATAATAAATGGATTTATTAATGCCAATACGAATTTTGAAGGTGCAAATTTATAAATTTTTATGAAAAAACTTTTAAATTAACAACTTATCATCAATTACATCAAAAAGTATTTATATGGTATTCAAAGGATTTTCAAAAGAGACCATCAAATTCCTTACGGAAAATAAAAGAAGAAATGATATATAAGCCTTCCTTACTTGTTTATAATATCCTGATATATTTTCGTGATTTCGTCCTTATACTCCGGGGGAGCCTCAATATGCCCCCATCCTTTTTGCATCTGCCATATGCCATCATATGCCGAATCGTGATAGCTCACTATTATATGCGGTATATTTCTTTCCATTAGTATGGGTCCGAGAATATTGGCTTCTATTTGATTTTTCAGAATAATAATTTTTTCGTTCCTGTCCATAAGCGGTTAATTTTTAACTATGATAATTCAAAATTAATAATTTCCTCCTTTTTACTTTCATTAATTTCATTATAAAACATTTTTCATGTTGCGAATAATCCTGGCTTTTATATATTATATCACTCTTCTCATTTATACAATGACGAATAAATTCAATATTCTTTGTTTAATTTTTCTTAATCAATATTTTTGTCAGGTATTAATATGTTTATAAATGGCTCTGATAACTTCAATAGTAAACTGGCTTAATATAAAAAGGGTTCATCAGATTGATTTAATAAGAAAATATCCTTTTGATATTCAGCAGGAAAGTCTTTTTAAGCTTCTGGAAAAAGCTTCTAACACAGAATGGGGCCAGAAATATAATTTAGGAACAATCAATAGTATTAAAGAGTTCCAGAAACGTCTTCCTGTGCAGACGTATGATGATGTAAAACCATACATAGCACGGTTAAGAAAAGGGGAAAACAACCTGCTCTGGCCGGGTGAAATAAAATGGTTTGCCAAATCTTCAGGCACAACAAGTGATAAAAGCAAGTTTATTCCTGTAAGTAAAGAAAGTCTTGAAGAATGTCACTTTCGGGGGGGAAAAGATGTGCTGGCAATTTATGCATATAATAATCCCGATACCAAGATATTTTCCGGCAAGGGACTGACTCTGGGGGGAAGCCATACACTGGACAATTTCAGTAACCAGTCGTACTATGGTGATCTGTCTGCAATACTTATAGAAAATCTTCCATTCTGGACAGAATTTATCCGTACACCAAGTCAGGAGATAGCGTTGCTTGCAAAATGGGAGGAGAAACTGGGGAAAATTACCCGGGAGACCATTAATGTAAATGTCACAAATATTGCCGGCGTTCCTTCATGGAACCTGGTGATGATCAAATATATCCTTGAATATACGAATAAAAACAACTTACTGGAAGTATGGCCAAATCTGGAGCTTTTCATTCACGGCGGTGTTAGTTTCACCCCTTATCATGACCAGTTCAGGAAACTTATCCCCTCAGAAAATATGGCATACCTTGAAACATATAATGCTTCGGAAGGATTTTTTGCCATACAGGATGATCCTGCAAGGAATGACTTACTGCTAATGCTGGATTATGGAATATTTTATGAATTTATTCCCATGGATGATTTTTATTCTGATAATCCGGCAGCACTAACCATCGCTGATGTTAAGCTTAACACAAATTATGCCATGGTAATTACGACCAACGGAGGCCTGTGGCGCTATTTAATTGGTGATACTGTAAAATTTACTTCCCGTTATCCCCATAAGATCATAATTTCGGGACGTACAAAGCATTATATTAATGCTTTCGGAGAAGAGATAATTATTGATAATGCTGAAAAAGCAATAAAAACAGCATGTGATAAAACAGGATCACAGATAGCAGATTACTCAGCTGCACCCGTATATATGACTGAAAAAGAAAAAGGTGCGCATGAATGGCTGATCGAGTTTATTATTGCCCCTTCTGACCTAGATTATTTCAGTTCCATACTTGATCATGCCCTGATGTCATTAAATTCTGATTATGAAGCAAAAAGATATAAAAATATTAACTTAAGCAAACCATTTGTACATGCTGCTGAAAAAGGGACTTTTTATAAATGGTTAATGAAAAAAGGTAAAATAGGCGGGCAGAATAAAGTGCCAAGATTGTCGAATGACAGGCAATATATGGATGAATTATTAGAAATCAATAATAATTTAAAACGACACCAGGAATAGAATTATGCTTTGATATATAACAAAAATTATTTGTACTTTAGTACAGAGCACTTAATACAATAAAACATGCATCTAGCTATCGCAGGTAATATCGGTTCCGGGAAAACAACACTTACACGGCTGCTTTCAAAACATTATGGATGGGAGGCACATTATGAAGATATTGATGACAATCCTTATCTGAATGATTTCTATAATGACATGCAGCGATGGTCGTTCAATCTTCAGATTTATTTTCTTAACAGCAGGTTTAACCACATACTGTCATTCAGAAAATCGGGAAAAACACTTATCCAGGACAGGACTATTTATGAAGACGCTTATATTTTTGCTCCGAATCTTCATTCTATGGGATTAATGTCTACCCGCGACTTTGAGAACTATTTCACACTTTTTAATTTGATGAGTTCACTGATACAGCCTCCTGATCTTATTATTTATTTAAGGGCATCTGTTCCCACACTGGTAAACCAGATCCAGAAAAGAGGCAGAAAATATGAAGAAAATCTCAGGCTTGATTATTTAAAACGCCTGAATGAAAGATATGAAGCCTGGGTCGAAACATATAACCTTGGGAAATTATTGATCATTGATGTCGATAATAATAATTTTTCTGATAATCCCGAAGATCTGAGCGTGG
>CAZBUF010000404.1:0-4215 GCA_964495025.1 uncultured Bacteroidales bacterium
GAGAACGGAGTACCCGGTATCCCGTATAACCAGCTGTTAGTACTGTAAGTCTCGTTATTGATATAACCCGAAAACCAGCTTGATGAACCCAGACTGAAATCTTCAAAATATTCCTGCTCCGCAATCCTTTTCGTCGGACGCAGGTGAAATACCTTACTGCGTGTGCCGGAACATCCGTATTCTGATTCGGCTGATAACTCAACATTATAATCACCATAAGCAGAATATGTATATTCAGGATCCTTTTCGGCTGATGTGGCATAGCCCTGGCTATGGTAAAATTTCCAGTGGTAATCAGTTATACTTCCATCATTAACTGTTGAATTGTCATTAAAGCCGATCGGTACTCCGGTGACAAAACATTCACTTTCCCAGCTGAAATCAATTACAGGGTTATCCCCGAAATCAATTAATTTATTAAGGGTGGCATTGCATCCCTTGTTTGTTGTACCATTCAGCGTAATTTGTCTTGGGTCTGAATTTGGATACAGATGTGTTGGATTCATCAGGGTACTTGTGTTGTTCGCCCCGCTGTTAACATCACCGAAATTCCATAGCCATGATGTTATAGGATCGGCTGATACTGTATTATTGATAAATGATGTATAGTCACTTGTCCCCAGGGCAATACAGATATCATCAACGTCGAAACCGATATCCGGCGCTTCATGAATCAGCGCGGTCTCGAAAGTATCACTGTAACATCCTTCGGGAGTGGTATAAGTATAGAAAATAGTATCAATTCCCGGCTGTGCTATAGTCGGAACAAAGTAATAGCCTGCAGCAGGGTTGCCTGTCACGGCGTTCCCGGAAAATACACCTTCGGTAACGTTACCGTTGAGTTTTACAGAGGCTGCGTTATCACAGAATTCATGTTGTGAAAATCCATAAATATAGATATCTGAAACTTTCTGTAATTCAAATTTCTCTTCCATGTCAAGATATGTTTCGTCCCAGTATGTGTAGGTGATTGTATATTCATCGCTCTGCGAAAACGAAGCCGGAGTGACAGTGGCTGTATTATTATGGTTATCTACCAGTCCGGTGCCTCCTGAAATGGAGAATGTGCCTATTGTATCGTTATTTATATTATGGCCGGTCACGGTGAACGGCGCATCATTGTAACAATAGAACCTTTTATCGCCGGGGAATTCAATTGCAGCGTCCGCATCAAGAATATTTATATAAACAGTATCCGTTCCCCAGCATGATGTTGATGGTTCCTGCCAGCTATAGGTTATTGTATGAGGATTTGGTGGTTTTTCAATCGATGGGATAAACCACATTGTATCATTCGCGAAAATGTGTGTAACAGAACCTCCAAACTCACCGCCTTCAGGATCTCCGAAGATCGGGATCCATACAGGATCACTTTTATAAGCGGGTTTGAGCCCGAGCAAATGAACTTCCGGTGCAGGTATCACGCTTACAGTTGCATTTCCTGTAACAGTGCCCGTACAGTACTTGTCAGTGATTTCTGTTAATATGTAAGTTGTAAAGGTATCCGGATTAACCGCAATAATCCCCGGACTGGCAGATACATTATTTACAGGGACAATGTCAGTACCGCTATCATCTGTCCATCTGTATTTAAAATTCCAGGGAGCAGCACCTGTAAGAGTAATTACCAGGTCGGTGGATGTATTCTCACACATCAATCCTCCGCCTGACAGGTGGGCTGTTGGCACTGACCGGAAAACCACCCTTCCTGAGCCTGAGGTCTGTCCTGTGCATGATATGTCTTCAACGCTTTTAAGGCGGTATATACCTTCATCCGGAACCACTAAGGTATATGTCATTTGGGTGATGCCGGTTATTGTTGTAGGATTGAGATTATTTACCGTATAGGTAAAGCTCCATGGTGTGTGACCGCTGTTAAGCACAACAGTAAGCGAAGCGGTTTCACCGGGGCATATAGTGTCAGTACCCGATATTGTAGCTTCGGGCGACTCTTTATAGGTAATGGTTGCAGTGCCAGATCCTGTGGTGTCGCCCGGGCAATGCGCATCCGATAATGTTTTAATTCTGTAGCTGGCGGCTCTTTTAACATTGAAAGTAAAAGGATCCTGTGTAATGTTTGTATAAATTGTATCAAGACCGGGGGTTATTCCCAACTCAAAATTCCATGGCGCAACGCCGGTAAAGTTAACCTGCAGCGGGGCAACTGAAACACTGTCATTACATATCTCCGTGGTTCCTGTAAGAATGGCGCTTACTTCATCGTAAACGAAGACGACCACCACGTCAGGCGATACTGTCCCTGTAGCGTAATGTTTATCAGAAACATTGACCAGTGTATACTCGCCTGCAGTAGTTGTTGTAAAGTTGTATTCCCTTTCTTCAATATCTGAGACCACTATATCCTGTGTGCCGTCGTTATATGTTATTTCGAAGGGAGGTGTACCGCCCACTATATTGATATTTATCTCCGCTTCTATCGGACTACCCGGACAGAGGCTGTCTCCTCCGGATATTGTGGCTGAAGGTTTGTTTTCTCCAATAGGGCCTGTCCACGAACTCGTTACCGAGTCACCGGGCGACGAACCTGTTAGTGCAACAGGTTTTACCTCGAATGCTAACCATCTGTTGTTATCCACGGGCAGAGCAACATAAAATGAGTCTGTTTCGCCGGCAATCAAGGTCTTTGACAAACCTCCTGAACTGTTTGCCCTGTACCATCTGTATATATGATCACCGGGAAGGTCGCCCTCCTGGTCAAAATAGTTGAAAGCAGCCGTAAGCGTATCGCCTACCAGTATAGTCGGTGCAATGATCACCGGACTGAGGGCATCGGGCAAAGCATTAACGGGCCCGACAAGGATACTTTGTTTTGCCAGTCCTTGTACTGTACCCGTAAGGGCATAGGGTGTTATTATGCATCCCAGGTATTTGCTTTCCTGATTCTTTTTTATTAAATGTGTGGCAAGAGTATCATTTGCAACAGGAGTGGCAAATGCCCAGCTTGATGTGCTGGAAGAGTACCACTGGTACTTATGGTTACCTTCGGCGTCACCTTCAACATCAAAATAATTAAAGTTTATTTCAAGCTCATTCCCGATATTCAATCCTCCGGTAATTATAAGGTTTGAAGCACGGGGGCGGGTATTGATCTTGAACCAGGGGCTTCTTACTTCTCTTCCGGGGGTTGTGCCTGTTAATGCAACAGGCTTAACCTGATAACTTATATACTTGCCGGTATCAGCCGGAGTTATAGTATATGTGGAATCGGTGTTGGGCCCTTTTACCGGCGTTCCTACTCCTGTTTCCGTGGCGGACCAGTACCACCTGAAGATATGCAGGCCGGGTGCATCACCATCCAAATCCGAAAAGGTGAATGATGCTGTTATTGTGCTGTCAAGTCCGTTCCAGCCCGAATAACCAAGATTGATGGCCCGCGGCCGCGTATTTACTTTCAGCCATGCACTAAGCCTGGGAAATCCGTTGGTTGTTCCTGTTAATGCCAGCGGCTTTGCTTCAAATCTTATGTACTGCCCCGTATCAGCCGCAGCAATTAAATATGTGGAATCTGTTGAAGGGCCCTTTATAACTGTTCCGCTGCCTGTACCGGTAGCTGATCTGAACCACGTGAATACATGGGCCCCGGGCTGGTCATTCTCTTTATCAAAATATACGAAAGAACCTATTATTGTGCTGTCAAGGCCGTTTGAGCCTGAGTAATGCAGATTTGTGGCTTTCGGGGACTTGTTTACCTCTAACCACGCACTTTGCACGGTATCTCCGGGAGTTGTGCCTGTTAACGCTGTCGGTATTACCCGGAAACATATGTACTGGCCCGTATCATTTGATGATATATAATAATCCGGATTTGTTCTTGGACCTGAGGCCGGGGTGCCGGAACCTGTGCCGGTGGGTGATCTGAACCACTGGAATATATGAACACCGGCAGCATCATCTTCTTCATCGGAATAAGTGAATATTGCGGTAATGGTGCTATCCAGACCGTTTGACCCTGCATAGCCCAATAAGGAGGCTTTCGGCGCTTTATTCATCTTTAAGGCACCGCTGTATCTTAATGCTCCGGGAGTTGTTCCTGTCAGGGCCACAGGCCATACAGAGAACCGTAAATACTTTCCTGTATCGGCCTCTACTATAGTATAAGCTGAATCAGTGCTTTGTGACTTAGCTAATAACCATGGATCAGCGCCGGTTACAGATCTGTACCATATGAACAGGTGTGCCCCGGGGAGGTCGTCC
>CAZBUF010000405.1:0-5635 GCA_964495025.1 uncultured Bacteroidales bacterium
AATATAATGAGAGAAATGCTGAGATGATAAACCTGTTCCCAAACATTAAGCATGCTGGTCCTGATGAACATTTGCTGAATCTCAGAAAAGTCAAAGAAAGTGTAGATATACCTGTAATTGCGAGTCTTAATGCGATCTACAAAGAAACCTGGATTGAGTATGCCCGGCTTATTGAAGAAACAGGGGTTGATGCCCTTGAACTTAACTTTTACTCGGTTCCGATGGATATATCAACTGACGGAAACTCAATAAAAGAACGTCAGGTAGAAATTCTGAAGGCAATAAAAGAAAAAATAAAGATACCTGTAAGTGTTAAGTTAAGTCCGTTTTATGCAAACCCGTTAAATATCATTTCACAAATGGACAAAGCAGGAGTAAACGGTTTTGTCTTATTTAACAGGCTTTTTCAGCCCGACATTGACATCAGTAAGGAAGAACACTTTGTTCCCGGTAATCTTAGCATGCAATCGGATAACAGGCTTAGCTTAAGATTTGCCGGACTGCTTTACGGAAATATTAAGGGGGATATCTGCAGCAATACAGGTATTTTTTCAGGTGCAGACGTAGTGAAAATGATCCTGGCAGGGGCCACATGTGTTCAGGTAGTGAGTACTATTTACATGAATAAGATCAATTACCTGAAAACAATAATATCTGAACTGGAAGACTGGATGGAATCAAAAAATTATAATAAAACGGATGAATTCAGGGGAAAACTTTCAAATAATAAAATTAATGATCCCTTTGTTTATAAGAGAGCACAATATATTGACCTGCTGTTAAAATCAGATGAAGTATTTAATAAGTACCGGCTGCGTTAATCCTGTTTCTTTTTAAAAGGGATGAGTACTTTATAATCTACTTCTATTTTCCCTCTGGATATATCGGATAATTTGCCTTTAAGCAGTTTTCTGCTTAAAGGAGATATCTTATCGGTAAAAAGGACACCTTGCAGATGATCATATTCATGCTGAATTATCCGGGCTTTTATACCTTCATATTTCTCAACATGATAATTCCAGCTCTCATCATAGTACTGTATATGTATCGACTGTTTTCTTATTACATCTTCCCTTATTTTGGGTATGCTTAAACACCCTTCATTTATTAATGAATCTTCTCCGCTTTCACTGATGATCACCGGATTAACAAATGCCTTTTTAAAATTTTCAAGTGCCGGATCCTCATCTTTCATTGGTTCAGCATCAATAACAAACAACCTGACTGATTTTCCAATCTGGGGTCCGGCTAAACCTATGCCATCTGCTTTATACATAGTTTCAAACATATCATTAATTAAGGTATTCAGGCCATCATAACTCTTGTCGACTTCCTTTGAAATCTTTCTTAATACCGGTGAACCATATAACACGACAGGATATATCATATTTTTATTACTTTGTATTCTTTATATAATCAAGGTATGACTGTAATATTAAATTTGCACTTATTACATCCACAAGACCTTTATCAGCTCTCTTTTTCTTTTTCAATCCGCCGTCAATCATACTTTGAAACGCAATTTTCGACGTAAATCTTTCATCCATTAAAAATACTTCCTTCGCAGGATACATTTTTTTAAGTTTATTAATAAACGGGTCGATATATTTAACAGATTCCGAAGGTAAATTGTTCATTTGTTTCGGATATCCTACAACTATTGTATCGACCTTTTCCTTTGAAAAATACTCATTTAAAAAATCAAATACTTCAACTGACTTTATGGCCTTCAGATTGTTAGGCGCTAGTTGCAAAGGATCCGTAACAGCAATACCTGTTCTTTTCCTGCCATAGTCTATTGAAATGATTCTCCCCAAAATTTTTATATATCTTACTGATTAATCGCTATGCTGAATAGTCCATATCAGCCAGACGCTTATAACTAAAATATCTCCACCTGGCATCTTTTTCCGCTGCAGCAAATAATTCTTCAGCTTCTTTCGGAAAGGATTTCCTGAGTGAAGCGTAGCGTATTTCGCCATTCAGGAATCCCTGGAACTTAGTCCAGTCAGGTTCTTTAGAATCCAGTTCAAATGGATTCATGCCTTCTTTTTCCAGCAACGGGTTATATCTGTAAAGATGCCAGTAACCGGCTTCAACGGCGAGTTTCTGTTCTTCCTGTGACTTAACCATACCTGCTCTTAGTCCATGGTTTATGCAAGGTGAATACGCGATAAGAATTGACGGACCCGGATATGCTTCAGCTTCTCTTAATGCTTTGAGGAACTGATTCTGGCTGGCGCCCATAGCTACCTGGGCAACATAAACATAGCCGTAGGTCATAGCCATTTTCCCCAAATCCTTCTTTCTTATTTTTTTCCCTGATGCAGCAAATTTTGCCACTGCACCTATTGGTGTGGCTTTTGAAGCCTGTCCGCCTGTATTTGAATATACTTCAGTATCAAGGACCAGCATATTAATATCTTCACCTGAAGCCACAACATGATCCAATCCTCCATATCCAATATCATATGCCCAGCCATCTCCTCCGATCACCCATACTGATTTCTTTATAAGGTATTGCTTTAAATCCAGTATCTCGTTTGCCAGCGGATTATCAAATCCTTCGAGTACTTTAACAACTTTTGCGGAGGCAATTTTTGATAGTGCTGCATTATCCTTACCTTCAATCCACTCTTTAAAAGCTTGTTTAACTTTATCAGGGCATTTTCCATTCTCACTAATTAGCTTATTCATTCTCAATTCAATACGTTCCCGTAACTTTTTTACACCCACTGCCAGTCCATAACCGTATTCAGCATTATCCTCGAATAAGGAATTTGCCCATGCCGGGCCTTTACCTTCCTTATTAGTGCAATATGGGGTTGAAGGAGCAGTTCCTCCGTATATAGATGAACATCCTGTTGCATTTGCCGCTATCATTCTGTCGCCGTAAAGCTGAGTAACAAGCTTAATATAAGGTGTCTCTCCACAACCGGCACAAGCACCTGAAAACTCAAACAGGGGTTGAGCAAACTGGCTGTTTTTAACTGATTTTTCAATATCGATACTTTCGGTTTTGTACGCGATGTTTTTATTCATGTAATCCCAGACATCAACCTGGCTCCTTTGCGAGCCAAAAGTTTGCATAACAAGGGAGTTTTCCTTTGAAGGGCAGACTTCCGCACAAACACCGCATCCTGTACAATCCAGAGGACTTACCTGGAGTCTGTAGTTCAATCCTTCAAATCCCTTGCCCGTAGCTTTAAGTGTTGCAATACCACCGGACAGTTTCTTCATTTCCTCATCACTCAGTAAAAAGGGCCTTATACATGAATGAGGGCAAACGAAAGAACACTGGTTACATTGAATACAATTTTCAGGTATCCACTCAGGAACATGCACAGCAATACCGCGCTTCTCGTATGAAGTGGTTCCCGGTGGGAATGTACCATCTTCACGGCCCAGGAAGGCACTAACTTTAAGATCATCTCCTTTAAGCATATTTATAGGTTCTGCCACTTCTTTAATGAATGCAGGCAGATCCCTTTTGTCTTCTTTTTTCCTGATTTCAATATCTACCCAATCCCCGGGAATTTCTACCTTTATTACGTCACCTCCCCGATCCACAGCAGTATGATTCATTTTTACAATATCTTCACCCTTTCTTCCGAATGTTTTAACAATAGCTTTCTTCATTTCAGACACTGCACTTTCATAAGGTATTATATTTGCTATCTTAAAGAATGCCGATTGCATAATTGTATTTGTCCTTCCGCCAAGCCCTATCTCTTCAGCGATCTTTGTAGCATTTATAATATAAAAGGATATATTTTTTGCTGCCATATATTTTTTTACTGTGTCCGGCAGTCTTTTCTTTGTCTCCTCAACGTCCCAGATGCTGTTCAACAAAAATGTGCCGCCTTTTTTAAGGCCTTTAAGCATATCATACTTATTGAGATAAGCCGGTACGTGACACGCAACAAAATCAGGAGTCTCAACAAGGTAGGTTGAACGTATAATGTTGTCACCAAACCTTAAATGGGAAGTAGTAATACCGCCCGACTTCTTGGAATCGTAAGCAAAATAGGCCTGTGCATACTTATTTGTATTTTCACCGATAATTTTAATGGAATTTTTATTGGCACCCACTGTTCCATCGGCACCTATTCCATAAAACTTGCCCTCAAAAGTACCTTTTGGAGCAATACTAATTTCTTCCTTTAAAGGGAGTGAAGTATGTGTAACATCATCATTTATACCAACTGTAAACCTGTCCATGGGTTCCTTTTGTTCGAGGTTCTCAAATACGCCGATAATCATTGATGGTGTTGTATCTTTTGAACTTAGTCCGTATCTGCCTCCAACAACAAGGGGTGCATTTTCTTTTCTGTAATAAACATTTCTTATATCCAGATATAAAGGTTCTCCTTCTGCTCCCGGTTCTTTGGTCCTGTCAAGTACAGCAATTCTTTTAACCGTCTCCGGGATAGCTTTTAAAAGATGTTTTGACGAGAACGGCCGGTATAAGTGCACGGCAATAAGTCCCACTTTCTTTCCCTGGTTATTAAGGTAATCGACAACCTCTCTTATTGTTTCTGTGACGGATCCCATTGCTATTAATATGTTTTCGGCATCCTTTGCTCCGTAATATGAAAAAAGATGGTATTCACGGCCTGTAATTTTTCCTACCTGCTGCATATAATCTTCAACCATGTCAGCTACCGGATCATAAAACCTGTTACTGGCTTCCCTGGCCTGAAAATAAATATCAGGATTCTGTGCCGTACCTCTGGTAACAGGATGTTCGGGGTTGAGCGCCCTGTCTCTGAATTCCTGCAAAGCATTATAATCCACCAGTTTTGCCATGGCTTCAGTAGTCGGAGCTTCAACCTTCTGAACCTCATGTGATGTTCTGAAACCGTCAAAAAAATGTAAAAATGGAATCCTTGATTTTATTGCTGTCAAATGTGCAACGGCGGCAAGGTCCATTATCTCCTGCACGCCTCCGGTTGCTAATAGTGCAAATCCGGTATTTCTTGTAGACATAACATCACTATGGTCACCGAATATTGACAGAGCATGGGCTGCAAGACTTCGTGCCGAAACATGAAAAACCCCGGGTAATAACTCACCGGAAATTTTATACATATTCGGAATCATTAATAATAACCCCTGTGAAGCTGTAAATGTGGAAGTTAATGCACCTGACTGGAGAGAACCATGAACGGCTCCTGATGCTCCACCCTCTGACTGCATTTCAGTAACCCTTACAACTTCCCCGAAAATATTCTTTTTGCCATTGGCTGACCATTCATCAATATATTCTGCCATCGTTGATGAAGGTGTAATGGGATAAATTGCTGCTACTTCACTAAACATATAGGCTATATGTGATGCAGCATAATTTCCGTCACAAGTAATATAATTCTTCTTTGCCATTTTAATATGCTTATAATTAATCTTTTATAAATGCCTGAAAAATAAAAAGTACAAAATTATAAAAAAGAGTTATTTTTTGGACTGATTTAAAACATAATGGGGTAATTCATTTTCATTACAAATAAGATATTTTAACTGGGCAGGCAATCTTGTATTTCCATTTTCGTCAATGAAGCTCTTGATTTTATTATCAGAACATTTAACCATTTCTACAAACTCCGGAACGCGTGGCAGTTCAGTAAAATTCAATGAT
>CAZBUF010000406.1:0-3450 GCA_964495025.1 uncultured Bacteroidales bacterium
GGCTTCTTGAACTGCCCAATATAGCGATATTACCATCACTTAAAAATTGTCCGCTATTTCCATAATCCGAATCAGTTCCTCCGTATGTTTCTGACCAGATTTCATCACCATTTTGATCAACCCTGATTACATATATATCCGGATCTTCGCCTGCGGAAAAACTACCCGTTGTGCCTGTTAATAGTAAATCACCTGCCGCGTCTATATCAAGGTCGTTCCCATACTCATATCCGGTCCCTCCATAGTTTTTTCTCCAGATAATATTCCCGTAGTTGTCTATTTTGTGCAATGTTACATCAAAACTCCCGTTTGAATTATTTAAACTTGATCCAACAAAATAATAGCTGTCGTTTCCATCTGTCACTATTTTTTTTACAAAATCATGTTTAACTCCACCGTAAAATTTTCTCCAGATTTCATTACCTGTATTGTCTGTTTTTATCAGCATTATTTTTGAAGCTTCTTTGCTTCCATACTCCGATGAGCTTGCAATTTTTCCTGTGAAAGAGTTTGCCACAGCTAAAATTAATATGGATGAATCATCGGATTCAATGACATCCATGCCAATATCCTTTGTAGGGGTATCATAAAAATTTTGCCATTGCAGTACTCCGTTAATGTCTGTTTTAATTAGAAAAACAGCCCCCTCAGTTCCTTGTGTCCTGTTTGTTCCCGTAACTAAATATCCTTTATCTGCTGTTTCCAGAACACTATAGGCATAATCATAATTCTCATCTCCGAAATATGAAATCCAGATAATGTTTCCTCCGCCATCGAGTTTTGCTAAAACAATAGTAGTTGCGGATCCTGGTGCATCCCAGGAATAGCCTGTTACAAGATAATTTTGATCAGATGTTGCGATGATTTTTGCAGCAATATCGTAATGAGGTCCTCCCCATTCTACATGAAACTCTTCTTTTAACTCATCATTTACCTTTATTATCCAGATATCTTCGCTTCCTTCACCGAACCCTCTGGTTGTTCCTGTCAGAAAAAAGTCCTGTTTGCTTTGACAAAAGGAAATTCCCCTGTCATTAAATTTGCTGCCATAATATTGTCCGTACGAATTATTGCAGTTGTAAAACAATAACAATAATAATAAAATCAGATTTCGTCTTATCATCCCTGGATTTATATATAGCATTGCATTTCTGTTTCTGATTCCACTTTTACAAATTCATTGGAAAAAGATGAAAATATTAATCCGGTTATTCTGTTTGAATATTATAACCTCCTTTAATAAGGACTTTACCCAGGCCTTCACTTTCAATAATTTCGGTGAATTTCCCGGATGATCGGCCAATAGTGATGTTTTTCTTTCGCAGGTAATAATTTTGACTATCAGATTTTTCAACCACGAAAACATAATAATCTTTGCCTGACTTGAAAATAGCTTCACCGGGTAATGCATTTGCTTTGGTTTTATCCATAATAATCTGACATTCAACGAAAGAATGATTTATAAAATTAACCTTCGGCTCATTTTTTATTTTAGCAATACATTGAATGGTTTTCGTTTCCTGGTTAATGGTTTTACCAATTGAAATGAGCGCTGCATTATGAATATTATCAGGTTGTCCTAAAGAATTGAATTGGACACTCTGTCCTGGTTCCAGCTTGTTTATATCACTCTCGAAAACAGAAAGCTTTAGTTGCAGCTTATTTACATCAACAATCTCTAAAAGATTTTTTTGTTGTTCAATGAACTGGCCCAAAACAATATTATGGCTTGTGATATAACCATTTATCAGAGCAGTTACATGATATGAATCATAAAATTCGCCGTCCTCAATTTTCGAAACATCAAGTTTAAGTTCTGACAACCTGATTTTTAAAGCAGAATACTTAGCTTTCATTGATCTGTATTCACTTTCTGCTGCAATATATTCTTTCTCAGTTCCGATCTTTTCATCATATAATGCTTTGCTTCTTTCATATTCTGACTTTAGCCGTATGAGCCTGGCAGATGTTTCAGCATAGTCTTGTTGAATTGCTAAAAGTTCATTGCTGTATAGTATACACAAGGTTTGTCCCGTATTTACATAGTCCCCTAAACAACATTTAACTGATACTACTATACCTGATACAGGTGTGCTGATTTGTGCCATCCCATTTGAGGAAGCTGAAATATAGCCGTTACATTTAACAACATCTTCAAAATATGCGACATTTTCTTCGCCGGTTATCATACTGTCTGATTCAAACTGTTGCTGCGTGATTTGGATCAGATCCTTGTTATCATTTGATTCACCTTCAATATTTTCTGATGAATTATTACAACCGGCAGCGATAAATGCTGCCATTATAAATATATAATTGAGAATATAATGTTGTATCATTTTGTTAGATGTTTTAATTTGTCAGATAATTTATATCTAATGCTATAAGGTTGTATTTTAATACATTATCGATATAATCATGAGTCAGCCCCAGGGCATTTTCAACGCTGATAATAAACCTGAAGAAATCTATTTCCCCCAGTTGATAGCTCTTTAATGATGTGCGGATGATCTCATCGCTCAGCTGCCTGCCTGTTGTATTATAAAAATCTATAGCCTCCTGGTATTTCTTCAGTTCACTTGTTAATCCGGCTTGTTTTGCTTTCAGCATTAAAAGATCATGCATAAGTAAATTTTCCTGAATATTCGTTGTGATTTTTCCGGCTTTGATTTTAGCTTTTTGATTGCTGAAAAACAGTGGTATTGCCAGTCCAAACTGAAATCCATAATAGTTTTTCGATCCGGCAAATTGATTAGTTCCGTTGAAATAACTAAGTGAGATGTCAGGAAGTAGTTTGTTGCGCTCAACCTGCAGCATTGCATGCTGATACTCTGTTTGCATTTTTGTTAATTGTATGCCCGGGCTCAATTCAATATTAATTTCATTTACAGGCACCAGTGTTATTTCTTCTCTTAGTATAACAAAGGCACTGTCATATTGCATAAGTGACTGTATTTTTTCGTATGCAATGTCGAGGTTATGTTTTACCTCATTTATTTGAATATTTATCTGTTGCTGTTTCGATCTGGCGTTTAATAGATCAAGCTGGCTTATCTCTCCGTGTTGATACCTTAATTCTGCACTTTTATTAAAGTTAAGGTACAGACTATCTATCTTATTGTTAATGCTTTGTTTGGTTAAAAGATATTGAATATTATAATATATTTGTGAAACCTCTTTAGTAAGGATCTGTTCCTGATTCATAAGATCCGTTTCAGCTATTGAGACATTTATTTTGTTAGCCTTGTGTTGTGCTGAATATATCGTAGGAAAATTAAAACTCTGTTCCACGCCCAGCACTTTCAGCGGATAGCCGTTTTCAGCAATATTGTTTTCGTCGTAACCGTAAGAGAACATGGTTTTATCAATTGAAAACGCTGTCGGCTTAAGTGCTTCACTTTCGTCGACCTTTAGCATGTATGCATTGAGTTTTTTATTGTTTTGTATTGC
>CAZBUF010000407.1:0-6163 GCA_964495025.1 uncultured Bacteroidales bacterium
CCTGAAATAACAGGGCAGCCTGATACATTACTTGTTTATGCCGGCACATCGCTTGTAATAGGATTGATTGATCTTACGGTTGAAGATGTGGATAATGTACCCGGAGATCTGTCAGTTATTGTAATGCCGGGATCTAACTATATTAATTCAGGTGATACGGCTATAATAAGTCCGACTGCAAAAGGAGTAATTTATGTTAATGTACGTGTTACTGATGGAGAACTCACAAGCTTAACTTATAATGCTTATGTAAGGGTTTATGAAGGAACCGGTATTCATGAACTGGTTAATACAAACAATATTGTTACAAAATTATATCCGGTTCCGGCAGGTGAATCCTTAACGTTTGAGCTTAATCCGGGTGACACAGAGCTGAATTTTGAATTAATAACAATGAAGGGACAGACTATACTTAAGCATGAAATAGTATCAGGCAAGGATATATTCAAACTTGATGTGAATAATGTTCCTTCAGGGGTATATATTTACAAGTTCTTTAACAGGAATAATTATCAGACAGGAGTAGTTACAATTCAGAAATAATAAATAAGGAATCCAGAGAGAGAACGAAAAACTGTTAATAGCTTTTCGTTCTCTTTTATTGAAATTATAAATCCGATAACATGAATTTGCAAATGAAAAAATTACTCGCTGTATTTATTATCGTTTTATGTATGAGTTTTTTTACTTTTCCGGGCTTCGGGCAAAAGTTAAAAATAATGCCCCTGGGAAATTCAATTACTTTTGATGATAATAGCGGGCCCCCCAGATCTATTGGTGAAAAAATTGCATACCGATATAGATTATACCAGTTATTAACAGGGGCAGGTTATACTTTTGATTATGTGGGCAGTGAACAATCAGGTGGCTGGTTCCTTCCGGAAAGCCCCATAGATAGCCTTAACTATACAGATAATGCCGGCATACCAGGTGCCAAAACTAATGGATTAATAGACGTATTAAATGAAGGCTATGATCCTAATCCTCCGTATAATTGCCTTTTGGATAACTGTCCTTCGGAATATCTGCCTGAGTTTGATCCCGATGTCATACTTCTTCATATCGGTACAAATGATATTGCCCAGTCTGTACCTGCTTCAACTATTATTAATAATATTGCTTCTATTCTGAATATTATTGATGCTTATGAGGCTTTCACCGGAAAAACCATTCCTGTTTTTCTTGCTCAAATAATAAGTCAGAGGCATCCGGGTCTGGACTGTGCTGCCGCAGACGGGCCGACTACTACTCTCAATAATAATCTCGAGATACTTGTAAATAACAGACCGGGAGATGAAATTATCCTGGTTGATATGGAAGGTACTGCCGCGCAAGGTGGTGCTGGTTTATGTTATATAGATACAATTGATGGCGGTGATATGGTTGATCAATTGCATCCCGGTCCCAGTGGCTATAATAAAATGGGAGAAAAATGGTTTGAGGCAATGGAAGGTTATAATATAAAACCCCCGGTAGTGTCTGATATTCCCAATTGTTCAATATATGAGGGTACCCCTTATATAGAAATAAATTTAAACAATTATGTATTTGACCCGCAGGAAGCTGATGAAGATATAACATGGTCATATACTCCCTACCCGTCCTCTCACTATAATATATCATTTGCAGACGGAATAGCCAAAATTACTTTAAAAGTCCCTGACTGGTGCGGTAGTGAAACTCTAACCTTTAAGGCTGAGGACAGCGGCAACGGCGGTACGCCGGAGTTTGACACTGATGAAGTGACAATATACTCTATTGCTGTTAATGACACTCCTGTAATTCGTGACAGGGAGCCTTTTTATGTTAACGAAGATTCACAAATAACAATTACCCTGGATTCACTCGAGGTCATTGATCCGGATAATATATACCCTGACGATTTTACCCTGCATATACAGCCGGGATCAAACTATACAATAATAAGCAATTACACTGTCAGGCCCAACGCGAATTATCACGGATCACTTACAGTGCCCATGTACGTTGATGACGGCCAGGATAACAGCGCCACAAAGAACATGACAGTTATCGTGAACTCTGTAAATGATAATCCCTGGCTTAATATTCCTTCACAAAGAACTGTAAATGAAGATGTACTGTATAACAAGACAATAACTACCGGTGATAACGATGTTGAAGATGTTCTGACATTATCAAAAGTCGAGCCTTTCCCCAGCTGGCTGACATTTAATACAGGGACCGGGCAGTTATACGGAACGCCTGACAATGACGATGTCGGTAATCATACTGTTACAATAAGAGTAAACGACACTCATATAAATGTGGATTCAACATTTAATATCGAGGTTATTAATGTGAATGACCTGCCGATATTTACTTCATTCCCGGAAGATACTGTGATATTGACTTACGAAGAGTTTGAATATTTCGTTGTTGCCATAGATATTGATCCTACAAATGATTTATTGATATACGAAGTCACCGAAAAGCCCAATTGGCTTGGCTTTGATCCTATTCTTAAAAAACTCAGCGCTATACCCACCAAGAATGATACAGGTATTTTTCCTGTTGAAATAAGAGTTTTTGATGGAATCGGTTATTCTTATCAGAATTTTGATCTTACTGTTGAACTTACAAATCATCCTCCTGAAATTACATCAACAGCACAGGATACGGCATATGAAGATGTTCTGTATGTTTATGCTATTAAGGCAACCGATAAAGAAAATGACCCTTTAACCTATACTGGTGTTACCATTCCCGGCTGGTCAAATTTCTATGCTTCGGGAGTGTTAATGGGTACGCCTGATGAAAGTAATTTTGGCGAATACGAGGTTATACTTTCAGTATCCGACGGGGAAAATATTGTCTATGATTCGTTTAATATTTCAGTAGTAGAAAATAATGACAAACCGGTAATATTAGGAACAACAAGGCCGTTAAATACACCAAAAGAAACACCCCTGAAGGTTTCGTTGGGTGATCTCGAAGTTGAAGATGACGACAACATTTATCCTGATGATTTTACACTGAAGCTTCAAAATGGAAGTAATTATACTGTTATTGATTCTTTCGTAATCCCGTATACAGGATATACAGGGATTCTTAAGGTAGGTGTTATAGTAAATGATGGCATAATTGACAGTGATGAAGCTGAGATTGATGTAGGCGTTGGTACGACATCAATCTTCAATCATTCAAATGAAAACTCGATTATCAAGCTTGTATATCCTAATCCTGCTAAAGATTATGTTTATTTTCAGTTTAAAAATAACCACGAACAGGCAATAATATCGTTCCTGGATTGTTCAATGAAACTTATTAAGAAAGTAATAATACCTGAAGAAACTGTGGAATTAAGAATTGACATAAATGAATTCATAAGCGGAATTGTATTTTATAAGATTGATTATCAGAATATATATTATTCAGGTAAACTTTTAATAAAGTAAACCTTTGAAATTTATAATTTAAAATCTTAATTTTAGCCTACCGCAGGAAGGAAACATAAATAATCTAATTCTATTGAGTGAAATGATTAGTGAAAAAAAGCAATTGTCTGATGGTTTGGTGTCAGTAGGCGTGCCTGTATATAACGGAGACAAGTATATCGGCGAGGCTCTTGATAGCATGTTAAATCAAACTTACCAGAACTGGGAATGTAATATAGTCAATAATGCCAGTACGGATAATACGGAAAATATAGTAAAAAAATATGTAAATAAAGATAAGAGATTTATACTTCATAATTATTCGGAATTTGTTCCAATAGTTGACAACTGGAACCGGACTGTTTTACATATCTCTGAAAATGCTAAATATTTTAAAATACTCCAGGCAGACGACTGGTTATACTCACAATACCTTGAAGAAATGGTTCCAGTAATGGAGAAATATCCGACCATTGGAATGTGCTCCTCTTACAGAATTGATGATACAAGAATAAAATGTGACGGACTAAACATTAACGACGGGCAGTTTTATAATGGTAAAGAAATGCTGATGAAGCATATAAAACAAGAAATTGATATAACGGGTTCAGGAACAACTGTACTTTTTAAGGTCGAATATCTGAAAAAATTACCTCAGTATCCGGAAATACATGATCCAAAGGATTTTCATTGTGATACTCAATTAGCCTTTGAGATTATGAGTATTTCTGATATTGGTTTTGTTTTTAAGGTATTAAGTTATACCCGCTGGCATCCGGATGCATATACAAGTAATACATGTGTTTTGTATAATACATTCTATAATGGGAGAGAAATTCGCCTTCATAAATTCAGAAATCTCGATCCCGTTATTGAAAAAGAATATAAGATGCACCGTATTAAATATGCATTTTATTTATATAATAAATGGTTACAGGGAAATAAAAAATGTATAAAATGGCATAAAGAACACGAAATCAGACATATCACTTTCAGGGAATACTTAACCGCATTCTTAAGGTATAACATCCTTTCCCGTCAATTAGTTAAAATCCCCCGAAAACTAATAAAAAGCAAATGAATCGAATAAGCTTTTTTTCAGCCAATAATGTGTAAATAAATTATAATCGTATATGTTATTCAATTCATTAGAATTCATATTTTATTTTCCCATTGTTGTAGCTCTTTATTTTGCTATTACTCCAAGATACAGGTGGATACTGCTGTTAATTGCCAGTTATTATTTTTACATGTGCTGGAACTACAAGTACATTATCCTTATTATAACCTCCACTATCATTGATTATATTGCAGGTATCTATATTTCCGGCCAAAAGGTCGTGTGGAAGCGAAAAATTTATCTTTTGCTCAGTCTTTTGACCAATCTGGGATTGTTGTTTTCATTCAAGTACTTTAATTTTTTCGGTGATTCTTTGAATTTCGTTTTCGATAAAATAAATGTCATGCACCGTATGCCGGAATTAAATGTACTGCTTCCGGTTGGTATCTCATTCTATACATTCCAGACGCTCAGCTATACCATTGATGTTTATAAAGGGATAAAAGAACCTGAGAGGCATTTTGGCAAGTTTGCACTTTATGTGGCATTCTTTCCCCAGCTGGTGGCAGGCCCGATAGAAAGGTCCACACACCTGATGCCCCAGATGCACATGCATTTCAAGTTTGACTATGAAAGGGTCAAAAACGGTATTCTTCAAATGTGCTGGGGGTTCTTTAAGAAAGTAGTGATAGCCGACCGGCTGGCAGAATATGTTAACATGGTTTATAATAATACCTCTGATTACGGCGGTACACATTATATAATTGCCACGATATTTTTTGCTTTTCAGATCTATTGCGACTTCTCAGGTTATTCTGATATTGCCATAGGCTCGGCATCAATTATGGGATACGACCTGATGCGGAACTTTAAAAGGCCATATCTGGCTCCGAATATCAGCGAGTTCTGGAAGCGATGGCATATATCCCTGTCAACATGGTTCAGGGATTACCTTTATATACCCCTCGGAGGCAACAGGGTTGTTAAATGGAGATGGTATTATAACCTGTTTATCACTTTTTTAATCAGTGGCTTATGGCACGGCGCCAACTGGACATTTGTAGTTTGGGGCGGCCTTCATGGATTCTACCTTGTCTTCGCCATATGGACAGCAAAAATCAGAAAAGGTATAAATAAGTTTGTTTTCGGTGAAAATGTTTTATTGTATAATTTCTTCCAGGTAATTATTACATTGATACTGGCATGGTTTGCATGGATCTTCTTCAGGGCTAATACTATTGGAGATGCTTTCTTAATAATTAATAAAATAATTTCTCAAATTCAACACATAGCTCTTTTAAGTAACATTTTTGGGCTTGTTGTTTTATTTACTATTTTACGTTTACTTAATATTCTGGAAGAAAAAGTAAAACTATCTAACCAAATAAGATATTTTGTAAACCCGGCAAGATGGATTTCATACATACTAATTGGATGGTTTATTATTAGGGCTTTTGGAAGTTTTATTACAGTTTCAGGGCCAATCAACCTCTTTGCATTTAAAACAGATTTTTATATATCAATATTTATGATTGCAATATTAATTGTAATTGAAATACTGGAAGAGAGGTTGCAACTTTTTGATAAAATAAAACGTTTTGTAAAACCTGTAAAATGGTTATTGCTAATTTTAATTTTACTGGCAATCATCATACTTGGCAAATGGGAATCAGTTGATTTTCTGTATTTTCAGTTTTAAAAGATATTA
>CAZBUF010000408.1:0-9770 GCA_964495025.1 uncultured Bacteroidales bacterium
TACCTGTGAGTGGTTCAATAACAACTATTTTTGTATCACCATAAACATTGGCGAAGATTTTTCCGTTTATATATTCCAGCTCGTTAAGGTTGGATACTATCCCTTTATTGTCAAAGACCTCGATCCTGCCTGTCTGCGTAAAATATTCACTATCTATTACATAAAGATTTGAGCTCCCGTCACTCATATATATCTCATTACCATCAGTAGTGATCCCCCAACCTTCAAATATCTGATAATCGAACCTCCTGATAAGGTCCAGGGTATTTTTATCATAGATAAATCCTATCTGTGCCTTATAAGTAATCTGATAAATCTTCTCATTCAGAATCATCAGGCCTTCACCGAATAATTGAGGATCAAGATCAAGCTTTTTAACAGGGATACCGGTTTCGATATCTACTTTTCTTACTGAGGAAAATCCTTTTGTTCCCGTGCTTTCATAAATAAATCCGTCATTATACACCAGTCCCTCTGTAAAGGCTTTCCCGTCATGCGGAAATTTATTTATTACTTTATACGTATATGTTTCAGGCAAAATGTCAGAAAGTAAAACAAGGGAAATGGCATGATTTTCCTTCATGCTGTCATTATAAAATACTATCGCTTTTATTGTATTTTGCCCAGTTTTGGAGTCTGCAGCAATCCATTCCATCCTCTCAAAATCACTCGTTTTGGTTTTATTATAAGTGTTATTGGCATAAAACCGAATTGAATCCACGGTGATATTTTTCCTGAAGGATAATTTTATTTCTATTGTATCTCCGCAAACGAAGACATCATTATTCCCAGGTGACTTGATTGAGGCAACATAATTCCTTCTTTGACCCTTCGAACCATGGTTAAAACCATTATCCGTGGGGCGGTTTTCTTTGCAGCTGTTTATGCCGATAATTAATACAAAAGTAAGAAGGCGAAAAAAGCAGGGAAATAATTTAAGAAGTATTGAGCTCATAAAATAATTCAGGTTTTGTGGTATTTATCTAAACAATTTTTTAAGCCGGCTGCCGACATTTGTTGTGCCTTTTGCCAGATTACCCAGCTCATTATATTCAGAATCGGCAAAATCAGGATTAAGAATCTGCCATATCTCGCTCCACCCTGGAAAACCCCCGACATTCCGGTCATCAATAAAAATATCCGCATCAATTTTACGACTCACATTTTCGAGATCAAATTCCTCTTCAGGATAGCTTTTATTTACAGCATAAAACTCCAGTCCTTTTTTCCTGCAATATTCAACCGCTTCTTCCATCTCCTTTCCGTACCTGAATGTCCATAGTATAAGCTGATGTCCCAGCTTCTGCAGTTGTTTCAGAGTTTCAAACGCAAATAACTTCTCTTCCCCGATCTGCGGATATCTGTGTTCTACAATTGTACCATCAAAGTCAACAGCAATTTTCATGTTTAATGTTTTAACCTTTTTTCAGAATAGTATGAGGATTATGATTTACTAAATACTCTTACCTTATTATCATATGAAATTCTTCTTCAATAATAATTATAATTTTCAAATATTAACAGACTTTATATTCACAATAAATTTCCTTTAAATTGTAAATGTTTTTATTTCCGGCGTATTATATATAAATATCTGCACCAGCCGGATATTGAAACCAACGAATAATTAACCCTTAAAAGTATTAAATACTTTTGAATAATAATTCCTTATTCGTATTTCATGCTATTTTTGTTTCTTATTTTAGCAGGTATTTAATTAATAATTAATCCGGATTTGGCTGATACTTTTACACTTTAATTTTTTAACTTTAATATTAAAACTTAACTGATATGAAATTAATGAACAGGATAGTACCTTCAGTGTTAACTTGCCTTGGACTTCTTGCCGGGTGCATATCAATAGTATATTCATCAAAAGACATGATCACTTATGCCGGATATTTCATTATTGCTGCTGCGGTTTTTGATTTTCTGGATGGCCAGTTTGCAAGAATATTGAATTCCGTATCTGATTTCGGTAAACAGCTCGATTCGCTTACAGATGTTGTAAGTTTTGGCGTGGCCCCATCAATGATACTATACGGATTAATAGTCCGCTCACTGGTTGAGATTGATCCAGGTTCGAGATTTAATCTTGCTTCACCCGGATTCAGTAAATTACTAATACTCCACATAGCATTTCTTATTGCGGTTTTCTCAGCCCTGAGGTTAGCGAGGTTTAATATTGACCCCGGACAGAAGCATGAATTCAAAGGCCTGCCGGTACCTGCAAGCGGTTTGTTGATTGCTTCAATTGGTATTGTTTCCGAAGTATCAGGTAATTTGCCTTTTCAAAATATTATATTAAATCCGTATTTTCTCATTAGTCTTATTGTTATTGTTTGTTTCCTGCTGGTCTCAGATATTCCGATGTTTTCATTAAAATTTAAAAATGCCGATTTCAGGTCAAATGCATTTCGCTATATTTTTCTGGCTATTGCTGCGGTAATTATCATATTATTCAGGATCCCCGGCATAGCGCCGGTTATTATCATTTATATTTTAATGTCATTATTAAATATTCTGTTGCGCATGAAAAAATGAAAAAGCTTATTCTGATTTTTGTTTCTTCGATTTTAACACTTCTGCTGGGAGAACTATTGCTTAAGTCTTTCTTTCCTTTAAATGTTAAAAACAATCACCATAAGATCTTCTGCAGGTATGACCCGCTGCTTGGCTGGAAAAAGAACTCAGATTTCGAAGGATTTCATATTACCGAAGAGTATACGGTAAAGGAAAAGCTGAACTCCCGGGGACTGAGAGGAGGTGAATATGAGTACGCCAAGAAAGAAAATGAGAAACGTATACTGATTTTCGGCGATTCGTTTGCCGAAGCATACATGGTCGATTTTAAGGATATGTTCTCAGAAGTACTGAAAAGGGACCTGAACAGAAGGAACACCGCCGGCAATGAGTATTATGAAGTAATCAACTTCGGAACAGGGGGTTACTCAACTGACCAGGAATTATTATATTTTAAGACCGAAGGTGTGGGATACTATCCCGACATTACGGTTCTGATGTTTTGTGTGAACGATGTTTGGTATAATAATCAGACCGTATACTGGCGGGGATACAAACCCATGTATGAACTGGCCGGCGGCAAACCGGTACTGACTAATGTTCCCGTTCCCCTGCTGAAAAAGAATGAGCCCCTGATATATACAAGGATTAAAGCATGGGCTGACAAGCATTCACAGATCTACAAACGAACATGCATCGTCAAGGATAAGATTACACTTGCCCTTAGAAAGGAGGATAAGAAGATCCCCGGTGATTTTGTTGTTTATGCTAAAGAACCCGACAGTACTTTGCAGCATGCATGGGATGTCACGGAAGCCATAATCTCTGATCTCAAATCAACCTGCGATTCGGTAAAAAGTGAATTAATTGTTTTTTATGTGCCGTCAAAGGAGGTTATATATGATAGTACATGGCAGGAAATAATAACCTCGTATACGATGTCAGATGAAGATTTTTCTGTTGATTATCCCGGGATCAGGCTCGGAATGATCTGTAACAGGCTTGGAATAAATTTTATTGATCCCACTCAAATACTAAGACTGAAGGCTGAAATATTAAAAAATGAAAATAACAGAATATATTTTAAGATTGACAGGCATTTGAATAAAACAGGGAATAAAATGATCGGAGAAATTCTGGCAGGTAATATTTTAAATAACAAATAAGCCACAATTTCAAATAACGGGCCAAAGGTCGCCGAAAAAGAACTTAGCCGGTTGTCTGATCCTTTCTTTACTACCAGAGATCCGGAAAAAGGTACAGGCCTGGGATTATCTGTCAGTTATAAAATAATTGCTGAACACAACGGCAAAATATACTGTGAAAACATTGAAGACGGCGTTGCATTTATTATTGGGCTGCCATTTGAAGATTAGGGGAAGGCCACCCTTATAAAGCCACTCATTCTTTTACCTCCTTTGATATGCTTTGCAGTTTCTTCACAACTGACCTTATTTCATCGGTAGTCAATTTCCTTCTTTTATCGCTGTCAATAATATCATTGATATTATATTTCAGCCTGGGGTACCAGTCCCCGGGATGGGCCAGGTCGCCCGGTTTTCTTGGAAGAATATGTATATGCATATGCGCTACTGTCTGCCCTGCTTCCTCCTTCTCCTGCAGTATCCAGTTAAATCCCCGGGTATTGAAGGCCTTTGATAAAACCTTAATCACTTGTCTGCTGAACCTGACAAACATATAAAGATCCTCATCAGTTAAACCGGACAGGCTTGTTATATGTTCTTTTGGGATAACCAATGAATGTCCCGGGAATACCGGCGCCATATTATAGGCAGCAATGAATTTCCCACTTTCAAGAAACACAGTCTCCCTGATACTCTCACTACAGAAAGGGCATGTATTATCATTTTTATGCCGTCGCATACTCTATCATTTTAAAGACAAGTTATAAAAATTGCATGAATAAGGAGTAACATAAGATAATTCTACATATAATGGACAATTTCTTCAAGATGCTTCCTTATCTTATTTCCTTTCTTTTTAAATCCCGCTTTAGGATAACCTAAAGGGGTGATGGCATATACCTCTTCATTCTCTTCAAGCGATAACGACCTTCTCAGCACTTCCGCGTCGAATGCTGCTATCCAGCATGTTCCGACGCCCTCGTTCTCAGCAGCAAGGATCATATGATCCATAGCTATTGTCAGATCTGTCTCCAGTGAATTATATCCGTCATATCCGCGAACCCATGCATCTTTCCTGTTGCCTGCCACAACCAGTATTACAGGGGCATCGGCAAACCATGCGCGCGGATAGCAGGGCCTCAGCTTCTCCAGCATCCCTGCAGAGGAGACGACCAGGAACCGCCACGGCTGACGGTTTGCTGCCGACGGGGCAAGCCTGCCGGCTTCAAGAATCCTTCTGAGTTTTTCTTCCTCAACAGGCTTTGCGGGATCATAGTCCCTGATGCTCTCACGTGACCTTATCAATTCATTAAAATCCATATCAGCTGTGTTTTCGTTTCCATATGTATTATTTATCTAAGTTACTCAGATTATGTTTCAATTAAATAATATAAATAGAAATATTTCCGGCTGAATTATATTGTGGAAAAAGAAAGAAAAAGGATAAGGCGGAGTCGAAGGCTAAGGAAAAGGCGAAGGAGGAGGCAGAGAAAGTTAATAGGTATACTCACTGATAACTTTACCGTTCACATTGAAAACGGTCCATTTGCCGGTTCTGCGGTTATCTGCATACAGCCCGGTTTCTTTTATTTGCCCGTTGGGATACCATGAGGTATAAGACCCGTCATAAATGTCGTTATCAAAATATGTTTCGCTGAATTTTCTACCGTCTTCACCCCAGAACTCCCATTTTCCTGACATCTTGCCTTCTTTGTACTCACCTCTCCATTTTAAATCTCCATGCCTGAAATAGCTGCAGTAAACACCGTCAAGTGCCCCGTTTTTGAAATTAAACTGCTCTTTAATAAGGTTGGTATCATTGAATAATATATTACAGGTACCTGAAAAAGGCCTGACATCATTCTTCAGATACATCATATCCTGTTTCAGCTCTTCCTCAGTAATTATTATTTTTTTGGAACAAGCAATGAAGAACAGGCAGGTTATTATAACAATATATTTTCCCACTTTTTGTTTAGCTGACCTGATTAGTTTTTGTTACTCAGACATATAAACGGATGAACTTCAGCGAAGTTTTTTATTATTGATAAAACTGTATTTTTTTATTACTAGTGTATAATTAATTCAGATTAAAGTCAGGGGTAATATACCTGAGGAACAAGAGGGAAGGGCTGTAAGACAGCACTGATTAGTGCTTTAATGTATCTGCATTAAAAACATGGTTACTTTCTTATGTAAGTAATAAAGGAGTATGTAAAATCATTTCTCTCACCTGCAGGAAAATCTTCCCTTTCAGTTTCTTCCCATTCGGCAGGATCAAACTCAGGGAAATAGGCATCGGCATCAAATAATTTGTTTACCTTAGTGATATACAGCTTTGTGGCATATTTCAGAAATTGCCGGTAGATTGTCTCTCCGCCAATAACGAAGTTCTCCTTATCGTCATCACATTTCTCAAAAGCATCTGAAATTGAATAAGCCATTATACAGCCTTCGAATTTATCACTCTCATCATCTGATATAACAATATTTCTTCTGTCGCGTAAAGGCCCTTCAGAAAGCGACCTGAAGGTCTTTTTCCCCATTATCAGAGTATGATTAATGGTCCTTTCCTTAAAGCGCTTTAAATCACCCGGTATGTGGCATAGAAGCCTGTTATCTTTTCCTATGGCGTTGTTTTCAGCAATTGCAACAATTATGGAGATAATTTTCATCCGTTCATAACTTTTAACTTATTAATTTTTTAGTATGCCTGCACTCCGTTATATTGAAATATCACCCTTTATGTGAGGGTGTGGATTATAGTTCTCTATCACAAAATCTTCATACTTAAAGTCAAAAATACTTTTTATATCAGGATTTATCTTCAGTGCCGGTAATTTTCGCGGTTCCCTGGATAATTGAAGTTTTGCCTGGCTGATATGGTTGGAATATATATGAGCATCCCCGAAAGTATGAATAAATTCTCCCGGAACCAGTTTTGTGGCACGCGCCATCATCATCAGTAAAAGGGAATATGAAGCAATATTAAACGGTACACCCAGGAAAATGTCTGCACTTCTTTGATAAAGCTGGCACGACAGCCTGTTATTACTGACATAAAACTGAAATAATACATGGCATGGAGGCAGTGCCATATTATCAAGGTCAGCAACATTCCATGCACTTACTATATGGCGCCTTGAATCAGGATCAGTGGTTATCGAGTTTATCAGCCGTGAAATCTGATCAATAGCTTTGCCATCATAAGCGGGCCATGAGCGCCATTGATAACCGTAAATATGCCCCAGGCTCCCTTTATTGTCCGCCCACTCATCCCATATCGAAACTCCCCTGTCATTAAGGTATTTTATATTGGTATCCCCGCTTAAAAACCATATTAACTCGTGGATTATTGATTTTAAATGAAGCTTTTTTGTCGTTAGCAGGGGGAATCCTTTATCAAGATCAAACCTCATCTGGTAACCGAAAATACTTAATGTCCCTGTGCCCGTTCTATCCTTCTTTTCATTCCCGTTCTTTAACACATAATCCAGAAAATTCAGATACTGTTTCATAAAATAAAAACTTAGTTATAAGTAATTGAGATATTTTAAATAATTCGGATTAATTTTATAATAATATATTAGAAAAAAGACGTACAATATATTTATTGTGTAAAATTAGTAAAGTCAGGTCAATAGCAAAAGATGTAAGTTCTAAAGTTATTTACATCTGTTGATTACTTTTAAGTTATCAACATGAACAGCCGTATTAAAATTTACTACTTTTATCGCAATGCACATAGTATATGAGCAAAACCGCAAGATACATATTCATAGTTGCTGGTATCATAATTCTGGGATTTATACTCTGGTATTTCAAAAGTATTGTTGCCTATATCCTCATATCACTTGTCCTGTCTCTCATAGGGCATCCGGTGGTTGAATTTCTCGGAAAATTAAAGTTCCGACGGATAAGAATGCCAAAATCCCTTCGCGCATTTATAACACTTGTTTTACTATGGGTTGTTTTTTTTTCGTTCTTCAGGGTATTTGTCCCTTTAATAGCCTATGAAGCTAACGACCTGTCGAAAATTAATATTCAGTCGGTGGTTGAAAGCCTCGATGAGCCATTGAAAAAAACAGAGTTATTCATTGATAAATTCAAGGTATCGCCTCCCGGCGATTTATCTCTTAAGGACAATATAACTGAAAAATTATCGTCATTGCTGAGTATTACCTTATTTTCAAATATTTTCTCATCATTAACAAGCCTGCTGGGAAATATTTTCATTGCGATATTTGCGATCTCATTCATGACATTCTTTTTTCTGAAAGATGAAAAGATGTTTACGGAATCGATCATCCTGCTGGTGCCGGATGAACATGTCGAGGCGTTCCGGCATGCCCTGTCTTCGGTACGCCGGCTCCTGGTAAGGTATTTCATAGGTATTTCAGGCCAGATAATATGTATTATTATTCTTGTTACAATGGGACTTACAATCGTTGGAGTAGGATTCAGGCACAGCATGCTCATAGGATTCATGGCAGGCATACTGAATGTCATACCTTACATTGGACCTTTAATGGGCGCTTTACTGGGTATAATACTGGGTATTGCAACCCATCTTAGTATGGACTTTTACTCAGAATTATTGCCGATGACAGGATATATGATCGTAGTATTTATTATTGTGCAGATAACTGATAATGTATTATTCCAGCCTCTTATCTATTCAAGCAGCGTTAATGCGCATCCGATGGAAATATTTTTAATAATTTTAATTGCCGGAAGCCTTGCGGGTGTTACGGGGATGATTTTAGCCATACCTGCTTATGTTGTTGTAAGGGTATTTGCCAAGGAATTTTTTAATAAATTTAAAGTAGTAAAAAAACTGACTGAAAAAATAAAGTAAATTGTCCGTTATAAATGAACTGCAAATTTAAAATATCGTTTATCCTGCTCATTTCTTTATGTGTATATAATTCATACGGGCAATATGATTTTCATGCGGATATGGTCTCAGGGTGCGATTCGCTTATTGATATCAATTTCCTGCTTGATACGCCTGCTGTGAGTGACAGCATATTATTAATTACCTGGGATTTCGAGGGAGCAGAGCCTCCTTTTTATTTATCAGCAGACAAATCTGAAATAATAACTATCAGTTACCGTGATACAGGCTCTTATCGTATATTTGTCAATATAACCTTTAATATGTCAGATACTACCATAGACAAGGAGAGTTATATCAATGTAAATAAAACAGTTACTGCAGAATTTTCTTCCGGAGACACTCTGGAAATAGCCCCTTACAGTATTGTATTCCGTGATATCACCGAATTATATGATTCCGCGGGGGCCTACATTTTCGACTGGGATTTTGGTGACGGCACATTTGGCACAGGAAGTACAACTACCAATACATATCCCGGAGCAGGAACATATAATGTAATTCTCACGGTTACTGATATCTATGGTTGTTCCGATTCATATGCCGCTGATGTGGATGTTGCTGAACCACCTCCCCCTTATGAAATAATAGCAAGTGAAAGCGAAGGCTGCGACTCACTCCGCGTGAAATTCACCTTTATAAATAACACACCTCTTGATACTATAACGTCAATATTCTGGGATTTTGGCAATGGCGTTACAAGCGCTTTGGTTGATCCTGATACTGTTGTTTACTATCCGGGAACATACTCATTGAAATATATCTTAAACGGAGGGGCTGATAACGTTCTTATCGATACTATAAAGGTTCATGCTACAGCCACTGCTTCTTTCGTGTATGCTGACACCTCGGAAATAGCTCCATACAGCATGGTGTTCCGTGATATGTCAGTCCTGACTGAACCTCCTGCGACTTATAATTTCTTCTGGGATTTCGATGATGGCACTAACGGAACAGGCAGTACAGTTATCCACACATTCCCGGGGGCAAATACATATAACATCAGCTTCAGTGTTACCGATAGCTATGGCTGTTCCGATACATACAGCACTAATGTAATATTGGCTTCACAGCCCTATGGGATCGCTATGAATGAAACTCAGGGATGCGATTCGGTCCGCGTAAAATTCAACCTTATTAACAATACTCCTGTTGATACTATAACGTCAATATTCTGGGATTTTGGCAATGGCGTTACAAGCTCT
>CAZBUF010000409.1:0-6471 GCA_964495025.1 uncultured Bacteroidales bacterium
ATGTAAGACATTTCGATGAGAATATATTGGAGGACATTGATACCGTTATATATCTGGCTGCAATATCTAATGATCCGATGGGGAAAAAATATGAAGAAATTACGTTGGACGTTAATTATAAATCTGCTATCAGAATGGCAGAACGTGCCAAGAAAAAAGGAGTAAAATCCTTTGTTTTCGCCTCAAGTTGCAGTATGTATGGTAAAGCCGATGACAAACCAAAAACTGAGGATGATGAACTAAATCCTCTGACTGCTTACGCCCGCTCAAAAGTATTTACAGAAAGAGATCTTAAACCTTTAGCGGCAGAAAATTTTATCATTACTTGTCTCAGATTTGCCACTGCTTGTGGGTTTAGCCACAGATTAAGACTTGACTTGGTACTTAATGATTTTGTCGCCAGCGCGGTAGCCTCAAAACAAATAACCATCCTTAGTGATGGGACTCCATGGAGGCCTTTGATTAATGTTTTGGATATGGCTAGGGCTATTGAGTGGGCGATTACCCGATCTTCTGAAAAAGGGGGTTGCTTCCTTGCTGTTAATGCTGGAAGTAACGAATGGAATTACAAAGTAAAAGAATTGGCTGAAGCTGTTGCTGAAATTATCCCTGGAATTAAGATTTCTGTTAATTCAGATGCTCCTCCCGATAATAGATCATACAAGGTAAATTTTAATCTCTTTAATACATTGGCCCCAGACCATCAGCCGATATATAACTTAAAAACAACTATAAAAGAACTTAAAGATAATCTTGAAGCGATAAAATTTAATGATGTCAATTTTAGAGAATCTTCTTTAATAAGACTAAAAGCATTAGAAAACTTACAAACCAATAATTATTTGGATAAAAATTTAGAGTGGAACTGGAAAGTAAAATAATTAATATATAATACAATGATATTTACAGAAACAAAATTAAAAGGCGCTTATATAATTGAAATTAAAAAACTGGAAGATGAAAGAGGTTTTTTTGGCCGTTCCTGGTGCGCCAATGAAATGAAAGAACATAACTTAAAAGCAAATATTTGCCAGGCAAATACATCATTAAGTAAAAAAAACGGTACTCTAAGAGGAATGCATTATCAAATCTCTCCATACCAGGAAACTAAACTTATTAGATGTACCCGTGGTTCTATCTATGACGTAATTATTGATTTAAGACCAGGTTCTTCTACTTATAAGGAATGGTTTGGCATTAATCTCTCGCAAGATAATTACAAGATGCTTTATGTACCCGAAGATTTTGCTCATGGTTTTATTACTTTGGCAGATAATTCCGAAGTATATTATCTGGTTACACAATTTTATACACCCGGGGCAGAAGGTGGCTTAAGATGGAATGATCCTTTGTTCAATATTAAGTGGCCAATTGAACCGGTTGTTATTTCTGAAAAAGATAAGTCTCATCCTAATTATAAAATATAAAAAAATGATAATAGTTGATTCAGCCTTAAGAAAAAGAGTAGAAGAAAAAAATCCAGTTAAAGTTGCAATAATTGGTGCAGGATTTATGGGAAGGGGAATAGCTCTTCAGATTTGTAATTATGTTCCGGGAATGAAATTGGTTGCAATTTCAAACAGACATATTGTTGGCGCTAAACGTTCTTATAATGAAGCAGGTATAACTGATTGTGATGTCGTAAATAGTAAGAACCAATTGGAAGATAATATAGCAAAAAATAAATACAGCATTACAGAAGATGCAAATTTACTTTGTGAAGCTGAAGGTATAGATGCAATAATAGAAGTAACTGGGACTATTGAATTTGCGTGTCATCTGGTATTAAGGGCGATAAATCATGGAAAGCATGTAATTCTGATGAATGCAGAGCTTGATGGTACAGTAGGCCCCATTTTAAAGATATATGCAGATAAAGCCGGTGTAATAATTACAAATGCTGATGGAGACCAGCCGGGTGTGCAAATGAATCTTTATCGTTTTGTTAAATCGCTTGGGGTTAAACCGGTACTTTGTGGAAATATAAAAGGATTGCATGATCCATACAGAAATCCAACAACACAGGAAGGTTTTGCAAAAAAATGGGGACAAAATCCATCCATGGTTACTTCTTTTGCAGATGGAACAAAGATTTCATTCGAACAGGCCATTGTGGCTAACGGCACTGGCATGAGAGTCGGTAAAAGAGGTATGTTTGGACCATCAGTTGATCCTGGTAAACCTCTGAAAGATGTGGCAAATAGTCTTTATCCGTTTGAAGAGCTTATTAAAGGTCATGGTATGGTTGATTATGTGGTTGGAGCTGAGCCCGGACCAGGTGTTTTTATTCTTGGTACTCATGATCATCCGCAACAAAAGCATTATTTTAACTTATATAAATTGGGTGAAGGCCCTCTGTATTTGTTTTATACTCCATATCATCTTTGCCATTTTGAAGTTCCAAATACAGTTGCCAGAGCTGTTTTATTAAATGATGCAACCTTAACCCCTCTAAATGGACCTTTTGTAGATGTTGTTACAGCGACAAAGATAAATCTTAAAAAAGGAGAGACAATTGATGGCCTTGGACATTATATGACTTATGGTTTATGTGAAAATTCCGACACCACTAAAAGAGAAAATATACTGCCAATTGGATTGGCTGAAGGTTGTAAACTGAAAAGTGATATTCCAAAAGATAAAGTATTAACCTATGATGATGTTGTACTGCCTGAAGGAAGACTATCTGACAAATTAAGAAAAGAACAACAGGAATATTTCAAGAAATAACACTTTATTCTTAATTGAATGAGTATTTACTTTGGGAAAACTGAAACTGTTACTCAGGAATCATTATACCACGAGAGTAATAAGCTTTTTCAACCAGAATAAGTTTTAAAACAAGCAGATTATTACTATTACAGCTTTTAATATGCTTTATATGTCATGAACCACATAAAATTATTGAAATATTAGACCTATGCAAAAGGCATAATCTGTTTTTAATTATTTGACATACTTTAAATAATATGTTTAAAAAGCTTTTAATATCATTTATAATACTATGCTCGTTATTATTTTTTAGGTTTACCTTCCTTGGAAAATATTCTACATTATTGGAATCATTAGGTATAGTATTAATTATACTATTAATCTTTTTATACGGTATTTATGATAATTCTTTCAGATTCAAACACAATTTTACGCCATTTATCATAATATTTTTTTTATCACTCCCATTTAGTATGCTCATCGCAAATATTTTTCATAATCAAGGTATTGGTATATCATTATATGCTCAAAGAAGTATTTATTATTATCTTTTGTATTTTGCTTTGCACCAAATAAAAATTAAGCCAAAAGATTTTGAGAAATTATTTATTTATTTTGCTGTTATCTATGTTTTATTTTATTTACTTCAATATGCATTATACCCAAAAAATATATTATTTAATGTTAGAATATCCAAAGAAAGGGAAACATTAAGAATTTTTATCGCTGGCCTGCCATATTTAATTATTTGTTATTTTTTTTTATTACAAAATTTTTTAGAAAAGCATCAATTAAAACATATAATATTATTGTTAATCTCACTAATAATTATGATATTACTCGGGAGCAGGATGCTTTTATTTGCTGTTGCAATCACCACTATACTTAATCTTATATTTAGTAAACGAATAAAATCAAGGTTATTAATTTACGTTTTAAGTATAATTGGAGTTCTTTTAATTTATATTGGTTTTCAAAATATATTTCAAGAATTAATATTAACTACCCGAACCAGTAAAATGACCGGACTTGAAAATATTAGAATTAAAGCCGCAAAATACTTTCTATCGAGATTTTTCCCGAATGCCTTTGCCTATATTTTTGGAAATGGAGCATTTAGCTTAGGTTCAGAATATAGTAATAAGTTTTCACTGTTAAGTGAAAAATATGGCTATTATCTTTCCGACATAGGTATAATTGGTAATTATGTGAAGTATGGAGCATTGTTTGTGATTGGAGTAATTGGTATTTTATATAAATCAATAAAATTAAAAATTCAACCAGAATATAACTATATTAAATATTTCTATGTTGTTAACGCTTTATGTATTATATTGGGAGGAGGATTTGCTGATAGTGACTTTATAGTATTAGTGTGTATAACGCTTTATATGCTTGATGTTTCAAAGTTTTATACAGGTCATCAGATTCCGGAGTACGTAAATAAGAAAATTTAAAATCCTTAAAAAAAAATAGTAGAATTATGAAATGTGATATTGTTATAATAGGTGGAGGAATTGTCGGGCTTGCAACAGCGCTGAAACTTAAGGAACTGGACCCCGATCTTAAAATAGCGTTGCTGGAAAAGGAAAGCTCACTATCACAGCATCAGACAGGTAACAACAGTGGGGTGATACATGCCGGGGTTTACTATAAACCGGGCAGCTTAAAGGCTGTGAATTGCAGAAAAGGTTACCAGATGCTGTTAGATTTTTGCGATAAGGAAGGCATAAAATATGAGCTTTGCGGCAAGCTGATCATTGCTACAAAGAAAAAAGAACTTCCCGGTTTAGAGGATCTGTTTGAAAGGGCAACGAATAACGGGCTTGAAAAAGTGAAAAAAATAAAAGCGGAACAGATCAGTGAATATGAACCCTTTGCTACAGGAATTGCTGCCATGCATATACCTTACACAGGTATAACTGACTACCTTGAGATAAGCAATAAATATGCTCAGATATTTACTGAAAGATATGGGGGTGAAATATACCTGAACAACAAAGTTTCAGATATCAAAAACTATGATGATTATTCTGAAGTTATCACAAACAATGGAAGTTATCAGACAAAACTTGTAGTAAATACAGCAGGTTTATATTCTGACAAGATCGCACGGATCAACAGAAAGGATATACAGGTACGAATTATTCCTTTCAGGGGTGAATATTCGGAATTAACAAAAGAGAAAAGCTCTATGGTTAAAAACCTCATATATCCCGTGCCCGATCCGAATTTCCCCTTTCTCGGAGTTCATTTTACAAGAATGATTAAAGGAGGTACCGAAGCCGGGCCAAATGCAGTATGGGCATTCAAAAGAGAAGGATATAAAAAAACTGACTTTAACTGGAATGAGTTCTGGGAAGCACTGGCGTGGAAAGGTTTCAGAAAAGTAATGTATAAATACTGGAAAATGGGACTAGGTGAATACTACCGGTCATATAACAAAAATGCTCTTGTTAAGTCACTCCAAAGGCTGGCTCCTGAGATTCAAAAACAGGATATAGTAAGAGGAGGTTCAGGTGTAAGAGCACAAGCGTGTGATAAAAACGGAGGCTTAATTGATGATTTCCTTATTATCGAAGATAAATATCAGTTTAATGTTTTAAATGCACCTTCGCCTGCTGCAACAGCATCACTTTCTATTGGTTCTTCACTCGCAGAAAAAATTATTTCAAGATTTAACTAATTTCAGATATCTGTAGTGAATATTCTAAAGAAAATACTTCTTAAATCAATAAATAGTCCAACAATTATGAGTTGGACTAACCAAATGACCATATTCTTTCATGGGATTTTTGTCACAACGTTATTGCTGGTAAAATTCCCCAGTTTAGAATACTCATTCTGGATGTATCTGAAGATTCTGACTATGTTTGGTTTATTGGCCGAAGCCGGATTTGGTCATACAATAGAAAGAGCCGTTGCATATTTTTTCGCAGGGGCTAAGATGCTTCCAAGAGATATAAAAGAATATAAGGAATCAAATGAAAAACCCGGTGCAACGAATTTCACCAGGCTGGTTGCCCTGCTATATACAACCAGGTTTATATACATGCTATTGTGTGTCCTAACAATATTAATATTGTCAACTATTGGAATCACCTTGTTATGGAATAATTTTTTTGTAAAAACAAATCATTCAGTAGTCTTTTGGATTACCTATATTTTAATGGTTGCTAAAACCTTTATCTCATTTCAAAGCATTAAGTGGATTTCATTTATGAGGGGAACCAGACACGTTACAGAAATGCAACAGTACAATACTATTATAGGTGTGGTAAGGATATTAGCTTTCATTACAATTTTGATTAATAACCTGGGAATGGTTTATTTAATGTTATATCTCCTGCTTGAAGTTGCTTTTACAAATGTATACCTGAGTTCTTTCGTTCGTAAATGGTTTAAAAAAAATAACCATATAATAAAAAACAGCTATCGTTTTGATAAACAAATATTCTCATCACTTTGGTCGGTTTCATGGAAATCGGGATTAAACACCTGGGGTCATTTTTTTGCTTCAAGAGGAATTGATTTAATTACCACACAGATAAAAGATACTGCGATTCAGGCTAATTATCTTTTTACAGTATCAATTCTTGGTTTTATTACAGGCATTGCACATTCTCCTGTTAACGTAAATTACCCTATATATTACAGTTATATGGCTGTAAAAAAATACAGGCTGCTGAAACAAAACGCCAGTCGAAGTATGTTCCTGACGTTTGTAATAATGATATCAGGATTCGTTTTATTCGGATT
>CAZBUF010000410.1:0-4311 GCA_964495025.1 uncultured Bacteroidales bacterium
ATTGACCTGTCTTTCTCATTATCAACCGGTGAAACAAATAATTTGTTTCTGTTTATCTCATCATACAGGATTCTGGCTTTTTCAACATTTATTTTATGAATCGCTTCCACACCACCAATATTTTTAAGCCATTCCAAAGTCTGAAGGCATGCAAATACGGCAAGGCAGGGAGGTGTATTAAATAAAGATCCCTGGTTAATATGTGTTAAGTAATTAAGCATCGATGGTATTGGTCTGTCGACTTTACCCAATATTTCTTCCTTAATTATTGTAAATGCTACTCCGGCAGGACCAAGGTTTTTCTGCGCTCCTCCGTAAATAATTGCATACTTTGAAACATCCACCGGCCTGCTTAGAATATCTGAAGAGGCATCGGCAATAAGTGGCACATTAACATCCAGGTCTTCTTTGATCTCAGTGCCATATATGGTATTGTTAGTTGTGATATGGAAATAATCTGCGTCATCAGGTATTTTATAACCTGTAGGGATGAAATTGTAATTTTTATCTTTTGAAGATGCAACCACTTCAACCTCACCGAACATTTTGGCTTCTTTAATAGCCTTAGATGCCCATGAACCGGTATCCAGATAGGCTGCTTTTATATTCAGTAAATTGTAAGGTACCATGCAGAATTGTAAACTTGCACCACCGTGCAAAAATAAAACCGAGTAGCCTGCAGGAATATTTAACAATTCTTTAAATAAGGATTGTGCATTTTCCATAATTTCAGCAAATTCCTTACTTCTGTGTGAGACTTCCATTACTGACAATCCTGTACCTTTAAAATTCAATACATTTTCAGCAGTGTTTTTTACTGTGTACTCAGGTAAAACAGATGGGCCGGGGTTAAAATTATGTTTCTTCATGAATGATAAATTTTATTTGTTAAACAATTAACAACTGAAAAGTGGTTTAAAATTAGTAAAATAAAAATTGTTTGGCCAATTTTTAAAAAAAATATAATACAGACTTTTCAACAAAAAAAAGTTCAAAAGAAATCGTGCTTATAATTTGGTAATAAATAACCTGTTTTCATAACCTGATCAGATAATAATCCTTTAAAGCCGGTATGATTTCAGTCTGATCAGGCGTATGACAGTATTCAATAACATCATCAAGCTTATTTTTCCTAAGCCTGTGTCTTTGGGCTACTTTATCTATGTACGCAATAAGATCTTTACTGGCAATATTCCAGAGGTCAATTGAGGCCAATGCAGAATCGCATATAGTAAAATAGTTTTTATCCTTTAAAACAATTGAGGCCAGTGCGCCTGCAAATAACGTGTCTTCAAGATTGAATTTTGTTTTCCATCCGGCACAAAGGATCAGAAGATCACGATTGGTACCGGTAATATAATCGGCCAGGGACCCTATATTAAGGTATGCACCAATAAGAACTTTAAAGCTATTGGCGGCCATCATTATCGAGTTTGTGCCGTTGGTAGTGCTGTAGACTATATCTTTACCGTTAACGCGTTCTTTTGTAAAATTATAAGGTGAGTTGCCAAAATCAGCAAAATCCCTTACTATGCCATCACGTTCAGCAGCAACCATAAAACCTTTATTCTTATATTCTTCTGCTTCTTCCAGTGTGGCAACCGGTATAATTTTTTCAGTGCCATTCATGAATGCTGTTATAATAGCTGAAGTAGCCCTCAGTATATCGACAATAACGACAACTGCCTCTTTACTGTCAAATGCCGGGTAAATCGCAGGCGAAAAGCATACCTCTATCTTGTTTTTCGGTTTCATTTAACAGTCAGTTTTGTTTCCTGTAGAATGGCAATCCGACCACTGTTGCCTTAAGTGACTTGTTTCTTATATTGATATAGATATCCTTTCCCTTGTTCGAATATTCGGTTTTTACATAGCCCATTCCAACAGGTTTATTAAGAGTTGGTGACATGGTTCCTGATGTTACGGTACCTATAACTTCTCCGTTTTTATCAGTAATGACATAATCATGGCGGGGGATACCTCTTTCATTTAATTCAAAGCCGATAAGTTTCTTTTTAACCCCATTAATTTTCTGTGAGTACAATTTGTCTCTGTCGATGAAATTATTGTTTTCCGTAAATTTTGTGATCCATCCCAGTCCGGCTTCAATAGGGGAGGTGTCATCGTTAATATCATTGCCGTAAAGGCAGTAACCCATTTCAAGTCTGAGTGTGTCTCTTGCTGCAAGGCCGGCAGGTTTAATACCGTA
This sequence comes from uncultured Bacteroidales bacterium, assembly GCA_964495025.1. GTDB lineage: Bacteria > Bacteroidota > Bacteroidia > Bacteroidales > UBA10428. The sequence continues at coordinate 2,210 of CAZBUF010000410.1, forward strand.
TTCCCTTCCTGCATCGAAAATAGCATTCCAGAGGGGTACACCATATTCATTACGGAAATACAATTCAAATCCGCCGGAGCCCGTATAACCGGTTGCTGATATGATAACATCCCTGGCATTACCAATTTCACCGGTAACAAATGAAAAATAATCAATAGCTGAAAGATCCGTATCAGAGATTTTTTGAAGTATTTTAGTTGCATCAGGTCCCTGGACAGCGAGCTGAGATATTTTATGAGAACTGTTTTCAAGTTCAGCCCCAAAGCTGTTATTTTTATTAATCCAGTTCCAGTCTTTTTCAATATTTGCTGCATTTACAACCAGTAAATACTTTTCTTCCTCATATTTATACACAATAAGGTCATCAACAATACCGCCCTTTCCATTCGGAAAGCATGAATATTGTGCTTTGCCGGCTTTTAAAACAGAAATATCATTGGAAGTTATCATTTGAAGTAAATGAATTGCTTCGGGACCTTTTACCCATATTTCACCCATGTGTGAGACATCAAATACACCTGCCGAGTTACGCACTGCAGAATGTTCATTGATTATACCGGAATATTCAACAGGCATTTCATAGTCGCAGAATCCTATCATCCGTGCGCCAAGTTTTTTGTGGATCTCATTAAATACGGTAGTTTTCATTCGCTTTAAATTTTTAAACAGCCAAATAACATTGAGTTAATATTTACCGTTGTTTATTGTGTCTATTTTTAAATTTTTCTTATTTACTCAATACTTTGAATTCAACTCTTCTGTTCTGTGCCCTTCCGGCTTCCGTAGTATTAGGCGCTATTGGCTGACTGAAAGCGTATCCCTTATATTCAAGCCTGTTCTGAGCAATACCTTTTTTAATCAGGTAATTAACAACTGCTTTAGCTCTTTCTTCAGAGAGCCTGGTATTATATTTTAATGTACCTACATTGTCAGTGTGTCCTGATATTTCAATTCGCAGTGTTTCATTGTTTTGCAGGAGCTTGATCACGTTGTTAAGCTCGGCATATGATTCACTTTTTAGAGTGGATTTGCCAAACTCAAAGAAGATATTTTTAAGAATTACTTTTGCCCCGACTTCCACTCTTTCAAGTTTGAAATTCCTGATAATTATTTCATCTCCTGATTCTTTTGACAGGTCAATAGCATCAAGATAAAGAAGGTAATTCTTAGCTACAATTTCAACCCCGTATGATTTTGCTGACGGCACTCTGGCTGTATAGCTGCCTGAAACTTCTGAGATAGCTGTAGCTACAACCTTGCTTATATCAACATCGATTAGTTCAAGTTTGGCAACAACAGGTTTCCCATCTTCCGAATCGGTAATCATCCCTTTCATTACAAGTGAAGTATCAACCTGAAGTTTCTGTGGTTCTCTGAAGAATATATTATCCGGGGGCTTCTGTAATCCTGCTATAAGCTTGTCCTCGCCACTAAGAATCATTTCCTTCTCAGCGCCAAGGTAAATGACCTTATAGATATCTTTTCCTCCTATTCCCCTGTCACGGATCGCTGAATAATAGGCTATTTTACCTTCAGCAGGCACAACAAAGAAAACATCATCATCAGGAGTATTTATAGGGTAACCTATATTTTCGGGTTTTGACCATAATCCTGTCTCGCTAAGTGTTGTTTTAAAAATATCATATCCGCCCATGGTTTTATGTCCTTTTGAGCTGAAAAACAAAGTACTGTCATTTGGAGATATGCTTACAGCTATTTCATTGAACACTGTGTTTATCATAGAACCAAGATTTTCAGAGTTTCCCCATTTACCCTTATAATCCTGCTTTGTAACAAATATGTCTGCTCCGCCCAGGGATGTTTTTTTATTTTCGGAAACAAAGTATATCTTTTTACCGTCAGAAGTAAAACAAAGGGATGTTTCACGGTCTTTTGAATTTATCTTTCCTGAAAGCTTTTTCGGGCTTTTCCATTTATTATCCTGATAAACGCTTTTATATATATCTCCGGAATTTGATTTGCCTATATAGGAATACAATATATTCTTATCTTCTGATAGTCCGATGGCAGCATTATTTGCGGAATTTTTGCTTTTGTTGATTTTCTTATCCATGGGTTTCGCAGTTCCCCAGCCGTCTAAT
>CAZBUF010000411.1:0-2368 GCA_964495025.1 uncultured Bacteroidales bacterium
GCAGCAGGGAAGATTCTGTTGATGAAGCCCAGGCTTTGCGCAGTAATGCTTTGTTCGGGTCAGCAAGATCATGAACGTAAACACTGAATTTTTCAATTGCATATCTGTTTGTGCTGTCAGCTGCTTTAATATGAATTTCTGAAACACCTGAAGAATCAGGAGTTAATGTAAGCACTAAGTTTGAGTCAGCATCTACAGAAGCAGTTACCAAACCGGACTTTGTATTAAAGCTTATTGAATATGTTAGTGAAACCGAATCTTCCTTATCTTTAAATACATCTTTCAGATCGATATATGGACCGGGGAAAGTACCTCCCATTTCAATATATGCATTAGGAATTTCATTGATTACTTCGGGGTAGTTATTATGTTCAGTTACCGGATAATTAATATTTACATCACCGGGAAAGTTAGTTTTAATATAATTCATACCCGGTGCTGCCGCTGCCACACCACCCATTTGATTACCAGCCCATTGCCATGAAAGTGCTCCTGCATAGCCATTCTGGTAAAGTGAATCGTAAGCTGCCTGGGGGTTGATACCCGTGTAGGGTCCGTCAGCTGCAAACTCTCCGATAACAAGTGGTTTGTCAAGCCCCCAGTAAGATGCAGGATGATGGAAAGGTGAACGTATAGTTCCTGCCCAATCATAATAGTGGATCATATAAAAATCCAGGTACCCGTCGGGATCTCCTCCCTCAGCAATTAATCTTTCATCGGTATAGTAGTTATAATTACCACTGCCTGCATCAGTGCCGGCGTAAAAACTCCAGCAGCCATTTGATACCTTTGCGCCTGTTGTATTACGGTGTATGGCGCCTGCTGTACGGTTAATAAATGCCTGGACAGCAGTGATAGGAACATCATCTACGTCGCCCCATGCTCCTACAGGAGTCATACCTTCAGGCTCATTGAATATCTCCCAGCAGATAACAGCTGGGTGGTCTCCAACAACTTCAAGTATCGGAACCAGGGCATTATTAATATATGCCTGCGTGTAAACAGAATCAGTAAGCATAAGTGTGTTCCTGTTTTTTACCTCAGCAGAATTCGAAGAACGCAGCATATCGAAGGACCATAAACACATGATTATACCCATTCCACGTTCATATGCCATATCCAGTGCTTTGTACAGGGCAAGAATTTCATTATCTGTAATATATGCAACAGAATCATTAACGAAATATGGGCTGCTTGTGCCGTTGGTGTGCAGCCACCAACGTATACAATTTCCGCCTGATGCAGAAATAGTATCAAGGGCATACGCAAACAACGACTCATTAAATGCGGTAAGGTCATTGGCAAAATCCATCCATGCCAGGTTTATTCCGTTCAGGAAAAGATCCTGCCCGTTGTGCTGTATCCTGTCCTGCGAAAAAGCGGTTATTGTCCACAGCATGAATATTATTATATATATGTACTTTTTCATTTTGTTGATGATTTTCATACGATTAAAAATTTAAGATCGTCCGCAAACACCCGCGATGTTTGTTCATCAATGAATTGACTATGACACCAGTGATTTATTTTTCTTTTTCCTGTCATGCTCGCTAAGTAATATCTTTCTCAGGCGGATAGACCTGGGGGTTACTTCAGCATATTCATCTTCTCCAATATATTCCAAAGCTTCTTCCAATGAGAACTTTATTGCCGGGGCCATTGCCATTTTTTCATCCGAACCTGCAGCTCTCATATTGGTTAGTTTTTTAGTCTTGATAACATTAATTACCAGATCATCATATCTTGTGTTTTCTCCTATCACCTGGCCGGCATATATTTCTTCATTTGGCTCAATGAAGAATTTGCCTCTGTCCTGCAGCTTATTAATTGAAAAGGCAATGGATATTCCTGTTTCCATAGCTATAAGTGCGCCATTTCTTTTACTTTGTATTTCGCCTTTCCATGGCTCGTAACCTTTAAAGCGGTGCGAGATCACAGCTTCACCTTCGGTGGCTGTTAATATCGGATTGGTAAGCCCGATAAGGCCTCTGGCTGATATTTTGAATTCAAGATTTATTCTTTCATTTTTTGTCTCAATATTCAGAATGTCTCCTTTCCGTTTTGTAATGATCTCTATTACTTTTCCCGAAAACTTTTCAGGAACATTTACATATAATAGCTCTACCGGTTCATGTTTGAATCCATCTATTTCTTTAATAACAACTTTAGGCTGGCCCAGTTGAAACTCATATCCTTCCCTTCTCATGGTTTCTACTAAAATAGATAAATGAAGGATACCCCTGCCATAAACCAGTAATTTTTCCGGTGAATCTGTTTCTTCAACTCTTAATGCCAGGTTCTTCTCTGTTTCTTTAAATATTCTTTCCCTGATATGCCTTGATGTAACATATTTTCCTTCTTTGCCAAA
>CAZBUF010000412.1:0-1861 GCA_964495025.1 uncultured Bacteroidales bacterium
AGGGGCAACGGCTACAACAAATGAACTGAAGAAGTGGGTTGACTATGCTGTTTCCAGCAAATCAATAATTCTTTACGACTCAGCCTATGAAGCATTTATTCAGGAAAAGAGCATACCCCATTCAATATATGAAATTGAAGGGGCCGGGAAAGTAGCAATTGAATTCAGAAGTTTTTCAAAAACCGCAGGTTTCACAGGAACACGCTGTGCATATACTGTTATACCTAAAGAACTGATGGCATATACATCAAAAGGCGACAGTCACCCTGTCCATCCTTTATGGTACAGGCGGCAGTCAACAAAGTTTAACGGTGTATCCTATCCTGTGCAGAAAGCCGCTTTCGCATGTTATTCGAATGAGGGGAGGAAAGAAATTAAAGATGTGGTAGATTACTATATGACAAATACAGGAATTATAAGGGAACAGCTCTCAGAATCAGGGTTTAAAGTTTTTGGAGGAGTGAATGCGCCATATGTGTGGGTAAAGAGTGATGAAGGCATTGATTCATGGTCGCTTTTTGACAGATTTTTAACCGGGGCAAATGTGGTATGCACTCCGGGGTCTGGCTTCGGCCCCTCAGGAGAAGGATTTTTAAGGTTTTCCGCCTTTGCTGTAAGAGAAAATGTAATTGAAGCTATGAACAGAATTAGAAATATTCAGGCGAGACAATAATTGTATCTTTTATGAGAATAGGTTTTGACGCAAAAAGAGCATTTCTGAATGCAACCGGACTGGGAAATTACAGCAGGAACATTCTCCGGGCATTGTCTCATTACTACCCTGATAACGAATATTTTTTGTATACGCCTGCAAAAAAAACATCATTGTTTGATACTAAAGGGCAGCACTATATAATAAATGAACCGGCAGGCATTTTAAACAGGTTATCCAAAAGCTACTGGAGAAGCTTTTCACTCACAAAACAGTTAAAAAGTGATAAGCTGGATATTTTCCACGGTTTAAGCCATGAGCTTCCTTATGATACTAATAAAACCGGGATCAAAACTGTTGTAACCATTCATGACCTGATCTTTTTAAGGTTCCCTGAACTATACAGGATGCTTGACAGAAAGATATATCTTAAAAAATTTAAATATGCATGTGAGAATGCCGATCAGGTTATTGCTATAAGTAAACAGACAGCAAGTGACATACAGGAATTCTTCGGGACAGACAGATCGAAAATAGAGGTAGTATACCAGGGCTGTAATCCTGCTTTTAACAGGGAAGTTAATAATAGTGAAAAAGAAACGATAAGAAATAAATACGGGTTTCCTGAATCATTTATCCTGTATGTGGGTTCGATCGAAGAGCGGAAGAACCTTCTTTCCCTTGTAAAAGCAGTAAATATTGGAAAGATAAAATTGCCGCTGGTTGTAATAGGAGCAAAAACAAGGTATTTTAAGAAAGTTGAAGAATATATCGGCCGGAATAATATCAGTGGAACTTATTTCCTGGAATCAATATCAAATGAGGATTTGCCGGCTGTATACCAGTCGGCACAGGTATTTGTCTATCCTTCGGTTTTTGAGGGATTTGGCATCCCCATCCTTGAAGCTCTTTACTCCGGAACCCCGGTAATAACTTCAAAGGATGGTTGTTTCAAAGAAGCAGGGGGTCCCTCGTCTGTTTATATTGATCCTGATGATCCTGAAGAGATTGCAGGAGCAATAAAGAAAGTTACTGAAAATAGCGGGCTGAGGCGGAGAATGAAAAATGACGGGTATGAACATGCGATGAATTTTAATGATGATAAAGTGGCTAAAAATATCATGGATGTTTATCTTAAAGTGATAAAAAAGTGAACAGGGATATTGAGGAGGCTATAAAGATCCTGGCTCAGGGAGGCACAATACTTTA
>CAZBUF010000413.1:0-5587 GCA_964495025.1 uncultured Bacteroidales bacterium
AAGCAGTAAAGGCACTTTTAAAGAAAACAGGCACAAAACGTGAAGAAATTGAACTTGTTATTGTGGCAACAATCACTCCTGATATGATGTTCCCTTCAACAGCATGCCTGGTGACTTACAAAGCAGGAATAAAAAATGCATGGGGGTTTGATATAAGTGCTGCCTGTTCCGGCTTTATCTTTGCATTGCAAACTGCCTCTCAGTTTATTGAGTCAGGCAAACATAAGAAGGTTGTTGTGGTTGCCGCAGATAAAATGTCATCCATAACTGATTATACTGACCGTACAACGTGCGTTTTATTTGGCGATGCAGCTGTTGCGATTTTGCTTGAGCCTACAACAGAAGATTTGGGTGTAATCGATCAAATTTTACAGATTGACGGCTCAGGAAAAGATTCACTTTACATGCGTGCAGGAGGATCTTTAAAACCTGCATCATATGCTACTATTGATGCAAAAGAGCATTATGTATACCAGGACGGACAATCTGTATATAAGGTAGCTGTATTAAAAATGGCAGATGTGGCTTTGGAATTAATGCAAAAACATAATATTAAACCTGATGAATTACAATGGTTTGTTCCGCATCAGGCTAACCTGCGTATTATTGATACTGTTGGCAGAAGAATGGGCATAAAAAAAGAAATAATCATGATAAATATTGAACGATACGGGAATACAACTGCAGCCACTATCCCTTTATGTTTGTGGGAAAAAGAGAAACTACTTAAAAAAGGGGATAAACTTATTCTTTCTGCTTTTGGAGGGGGATACACCTGGGGCTCTGTGTATCTTAAATGGGCATATGATAGCTAAAGTATTATTTTGAATTTGCGGATTTTAATCTTTCAATAAATTCAGTGTATGAGTCAGGAGCTCAGTTCCACCATGGCTGCCATGCCCGGGAATTACTATTTCCGCTTTACTGAACCTGCTTAGTATCTTTTCAATTGTAACCGGCCAGCTTTCTATATCGGCATCTCTTGTATTTCCCAGTGTTCGGGCTGACATGCTTTTTACCATGCATCCCCCGAACAAAACTTTATCTTCGGGGATCCATACAACAATATTATCAATAGTGTGCCCTCCACCATAATATCTGCAAATAATTTCTTTTTCACCTGCTGCTATTATTAATGAATCCTTAAAACTAATCTCAGGAACAGGTAAATCCTTTGATGCTGCAATTTCACATGTTAATTCATGAGAGTATGATTTTATCCCCGACTTATGTACCTGGTTTAGCCCGCCCATACAATCAACATGCCAGTGGTTGACAATTACTCCGGCAACCATAATTTTCATATTATCCTGTAACCATGTTAAAAGCCCGAGAGTTAACTCATCGTTAACAGGAGTATCCATAATATATGCTTTACCTGAAGTAATATAAACAAGTCCGTTGCATGGAATCCTTCCAAACATTTCACTTTTTAAATACGAGATATGAATATATGTATTGTCGGAGATTTTTAATAATTCAAGATCATCTGATATTTTTATTGTATCTGGCAGTCCTGACAGCCCACTTACAGATTTTACTGCAATAAGGATGAAAAAAACCGTAAGGAAACAGGATAAAGCATTTTTTTTCATAATAATCATTTTTTATTTGCTAATAAATATTGTATGTTACAATTCTATATTTGACAGGCCAAAAATAAAGAACCTGCGTTCAATTTACTAAAGATTTTATCTATTTTTGTAACGCGTAAGTTAATAAAAAACATTAAAATTTATTGCTTGTCGGGCACTTATAAAATAATATGTTCTGCTTTCGCTGTTAGCGGCATTTTGTTGGCTGCATGTGAGGTAAGGGAGGTTGATCCGGAACTGTTAAAAATTAAATATACAGTAGAAAATGTTTCTTTCTTTAATGGCAACGACGGTTCGATCGATTTAACTGTAAAAGGTGGTGTATCACCGTATTCATATTGCTGGTCAGATGGTTCTTTCAGTGAAGACATTGACAGCCTGACGGCCGGTCAGTATTCGGTTACTGTTAGTGATAAGGTTGATTCAACGGCGGTTGATACAATAAATGTAAATGAGCCGGGCCCGGATTCTGTTTTATTTGATGTTGACGGAAATGAATACCGTACAGTTATAATAGGCAATCAGACATGGATGGCTGAAAACCTGAGAGTGACCAAAGCACCGGACGGAACACCTGTAACAGGTTATTGCTATGATGATAACCCTGATTATGCAAATACTTATGGCCGTCTGTATACATGGGATGTGGCAATGAATGGTTCTGTTGTTGAGATGGCACAGGGGCTATGCCCCGGCGGATGGCATGTTCCTTCGGATGAAGAAGTGAAAGCGCTGGAGATGGATCTCGGCATGACACAGGAAGAAGCTGATATGGATAACAGCTGGAGAGGAGACGGCGTTGGTACATCGATGAAAAGCGGAGGTGAATCAGGTTATAATGCATTATTATCCGGGATCAGATATAGCAGCGGGACTTATAATTTGCTGAATCAATATGAATATATATGGACCTCTACCGAAGACGGGAATAATGCCTGGCGCCGTTGCCTGAGATATTATGATACACAGGCAGGCAGATGGAACACCTTTCCGAAAACATATGGTATGTCTGTGAGATGTATAAAAAACAGCAATGATTAATTATGAAACTGATTGTTATCATTATATTATCATTGCTCCTGGTGTGTATTTCATGTGAAAAAAAGAATGAACCGCCGGATGATTGTATCCCCTTAAACTTTATTAGTCTTACAGCGGAAAATGACACAATTGAATTAGGAGGAGAAACACAGATAACTGCTGTGGCTGAAGGTGACGGACTGGTATATGAATGGACAAAATCACTGGGAGTGATACAGGGATCAGGCCCTTCAGTGATCTATGTTTCAACACCATGTGCGGTGGGGGAGATTGAAGTGACATGTAAGGTTATCGACAGATGTGCCAGGTCTGAATCCATGATCGTAATAATTATTGTAATCTGAAATGAGATATTTCATTGTTATTATAATCCTGATTATTGCCTTCAACAATAGTTTAGACGCACAATGTTTTTCATCTGTTAATCCTGTTGGAGGTATTTCTAATATGCTGGTGCTGGAAAAAAATACTGTAAAATTTATCGGATTATATAATTACGGACTTAAGGATAAATATTTTGAGGGCCATAAGAAATCAGATTATTCGCTCGTAAGAAAGGCTGACTATAATTTTCTGGGAGCAATTATTGCTTACGGCGCTTTTCATAAAATAACATTCGAAGCTGAAGCAGGCTACTTTTTAAATAAAACCTATGAGTTTGAAAACAGCAAAAATGAAGGATACGGATTTAGCAATATTAATTTTTCATCAAAGTTCAGCTTAATAGCAAATCATGAGAAAAGATTTTACAGCTCTGTCAGCGCAGGCGTAAAAATACCTTTTACTACAGAATTACAGAAGGTTGACGGTGTTGAGGTCCCTCATGAGCTGCAGCCGTCAACACATGCTTTTGGCTATGTGTTACAGGCATTTATAGTAAAGGAAAACTCATATAAAGGATTAAGGTATTTTCTTATTGCAAGAGGTGAGTATAATTATGTTAACAAGGCAGGTTATAAATACGGTGATTATCTGTCGGTTTCTGCATATCTGTCAAAACATATTATGAACAACAGGATAAAAGGGGACTGGACGATTATAATGCAGCTGCGCAATGAATTCAGGGGTATGGATAAAACAGACAATGTTATTGTGCAATCCACAGGTGGATATTTACTCCTTGCTGTGCCACAGATAAATTATACCTATAAAGAGAGATGGAATATTTCATTAATGGGAACACTGCCTGTATATCAATATTTTAACGGAATTCAACTGGCAACAAAATTTGGGATCATGCTTAGTTTCTCCGGAGATTTTAAACTATGAACAAATATATAGAATGACATCAGAGTATTGAGGATCTGACAGTATCTTAGGATGGATCACACAAAAAAGGTATGTGCCGAATTACTACCTGTATTAATAAATTGTTCACTGAAATCCGGGCAATTGCACGGTTTTGCCTTTCTTTTTTTCTTGTATTTATGCTTTGATGAAGCAGCGCAGGATGTTAACAGGGTAATAATAAGCAAAACACATACCTGAATGAATAATTTTCTGATCCTTATCATCTTGTTTAGTTTTGTTCCTGTAGCCTGTTTTCTTTAAAATCCTTATAAGCTTGTTTAAGACTGACATTTCCGGCAATGTATATTTTAATATCAGTCTTTTTAAGAATATCATGGGCCTTAGGTCCGATCTTTCCTGTAATAAGAACCTCTGCACCGGTATTTATTACCATTTGTGATGCATTAACACCAGCCCCGTGTTCGGCATTAATGTTTCTGTCATTTGATTGCCAGGTTAACTGATCATTAACTTCATCATATAGAACAAATCCCATGGCTCGCCCAAATCTTTCATCTACGGTATCTTCCCAGGTTTTCCCTTTTGAAGAGAATAATATTTTCATTACTTTAATTATTTAAAAGGTTTATAATACTGGTCCATGTACTATTAATTTTCACTTCGATCTCCTTATCCTCTAATTCAGTTACTATTTTTTTTCCGGACAGGGCTTTGTTAAATAAATCACTGTAAGGAAAATGTTCAAGAACTGTTATATTGTTTTCTTTTGAATATTTTTCTATTTCAGCAGATATACCTTTATTTATATCCGATTTATTTATAATAATTGCAGCAGGTATATTAAATTTTTTTATAAGCTGATGAATTCTTTCCATATCACTTTTTGCAGAAGCAGAAGGTTCAGTTACAATAATCGCAATATCAGCTCCTGTTAATGATGCAATTACAGGGCATCCGATACCGGGTGATCCGTCAATAAGAATATATTCGGAGTTATTTTTCACTGCAGTTTTTTTTGCTGTTGACTTCACATAAGCCGCAAGCTTTCCCGAATTTTGGGCACCAATTACCATTTCTGTATGAACCAGGGATTTATCCAGACGTGTATTCGATATATGAATTTTCCCCCGGTAAGCCTTTTGCAGGCTTATCGCATTTTCAGGGCAAACCAGTGAACAGTATCCGCAACCTTCACAGAATATTTCACTAACACAATAATTGTCAATTGCATTAAACCTGCATACATCTGTACATTTATCGCATTGAGTGCATTTATCTTTATCAATAATGGCAATATTGCCGCTGTAAAAATCCTCTGATTCCGAATAGTCAGGCTCAAGAAGCAAATGCAGGTTGGAGGCATCTACATCACAGTCAGCAATAACAATGTTTTTACCTAACTTTGCCAGTGATGCAGTTATACTTGTTTTCCCTGTGCCTCCTTTACCTGATATTATTAATATTTCCTTCATAATGAGTATCTGATTATTATTGTCACTGACTCATCCTGCTCTAAAGTCCACCTCATGAGTGTTTAATATAAGGCCTGTCATGTGTTTATAAATTCTGTTCAGTTCATCCCTGAAATAAGGAAATATGGAGAATAATATTTTTCCCCGGGAATAAGCTTCAGCAATCTCCCTTTGATATGAAATTCTTCCCAGTATATTGATATTATTGCTGACACAGTATGTTTCCAC
>CAZBUF010000414.1:0-15874 GCA_964495025.1 uncultured Bacteroidales bacterium
AAAATCCGTCCCGCTGCTGTGATAACCTTCTTAATGCAATATCAAGCAAGTGAGAAGCAAGGTCTTTTATTGTCCTGTCCCTGACAGGTGATTGTTTTTGCCAGTCGCTGAGGCTCAAACTCCTGAGGAGCTTTATTAATTCTTTATTAAGCTCAGGGAAAAGGTGTATTGTTTCTATTTGTTTCATAGAATTCAGATACTATACATTTGCACTTAAGATATTTTAAAAATAATATATTAAAGTCAATTAATGGTAAATGAAACGAAATTTCACCCATCATTCACTGCGGGGCAGGATACATAAAATATATCGGGGCATTAATCAGTATCTGAGCGTTTTATGTTTTACTGAAATAAACTGCTGAAGTTTATTGATTTAATAGGGTAACATATAAGTCAGACATCTTATAAATCAGATAACCGGTAACTTTTCGTGGAGTAATCTTTAAAATTTTATGCAAATGAGTTTAAGTGTAACTGATATTGTATTGTTTATTTTATTTTTTCAGTTATTAACTCTGGTTCCATATCTGCTTTTTTATAAAGGCAAAAGGCAAATACCAAATAAAATATTTGCCTGTTTTCTCCTTGCAAAAGCATTATGTATATCAAATTTTTTGAGCTTTCGTCTGTATGATTATACATATTCTTATTTCCCGCATATATTTTATCTGGGAAGTTCATTCACTATTATGTGGGGGCCTTTGCTATATCTCTATACAAAATCATTGATAAATAAGGAAAACAAACTGAAAGCTTTTGAATTGCTTCATTTCCTTCCTTTTCTCGTTCATTTTCTTTACCTGTCAGCAAATTTCCATATTTATAGCGCGGACTATAAAAGAGTTATAGTAAGTTCGGGAATATTGTTCCCGGGTAATTCCGGCAGTATAATATACCAGGGAGTACAATTAACAATACTTGTTTATACAATTTTAGCGTTCCGCCTGGTTGTCAGGTATCTTCGATCAATAAGAAAACTGTGCTCAAACATTGAGCGTCTTAACCTTAACTGGATGTATTTTGTGCTGGTTGGGTTTTTTCTGAAATGGGGATTTGATGAATGGTATATGTTACCGGGATTTACTTCAAAAGAACAATCTGTACTACCTTTGGTTTTATCAAGGATAACGCTTTTTGCTTTTATTAATGTTATGATATTTAAAGTACTTAAAAACCCTTCAATATTTTCAGGGATTGAATGGGCCTGTGCAGTCCGGCAAAAAAGGCTCTCGCTGTCAGAATCGCTTAAAACTCAGTACCGGCAAAGGCTAGAAACATGTATGAAAGAAGAAAGGCCCTACCTGGATCCGGATATTACGCTGAAAGCACTTTCCGAAAAAACCGGGATCCCTGCAAGGTCACTTTCCGAAGTAATTAACGGCAACTTTCGGAATTTCTACGACTTAATTAACCATTACCGTGTTCGGGAATCAGTACGTTTATTTGCAGAGGAATCGGAAAGGTATAAAACTATTCTTGAGGTGTTGTATGAGGCAGGATTCAACAATAAGGGCTCATTTAATAATGCATTTAAAAAATTCACCGGCATAACTCCACGGGAATACAAATCTCAGGGCATTCCCGCCAAATAATAAATTTCAGATCCCGGAAAAATTGGTATGCTTCAATGCGCAGTGCATTTAGATTGACATTTTTTCAATCTTAAGTATGTATTATTGGTTCGATTTTAAATAAAAGGATTTAATAATATAAAATTAAGGAATAATGAAAAATTGTATAAAGGCAACAACGATTCTTATACTGGGGTTATTTTATGTAACCGCTTTTGCAGGTGAAGATCCTATTGCCTGGGAATTTCAAACCGGGAGCAAGGTACATGCCACACCTGTTATTCATAATAATATAGTATATATTGGTAGTTTTGACAGTATTTTTTATGCCATTAAAGCCTCAAATGGTGAGGAACTATGGCATTATAAAACAGATAACAGGATACTATCCACTGCTGCTGTTTATGAGGATATTATCTGTTTTGAAAGCGGAAATATTTTATATGGCCTTGATCTGCAGGGTAATTTTTTATGGCTTGACACACTGTATGATGGCGCTGTAACAAACCAGCACGATATATGGGATTGTTTCAGGTCCTCGCCGGCTTTAAAAGACAGTATTGCTTATATCGGTTCAGAGAAAGGTAATATTATCGGCGTTAACGTGAAGACAGGGGAGAGGGTTTTCCATTGTCAGACTCCTGCACCGAACCACACTATTGAGACCACGCCATTGATTTATAATAACAAAATATATATTGGCGACTGGGATGGCGAGTTTTATGTATATAATCTGACAACCGCAGAATTAGTGTGGTCCTATGACACAAAAGATGATAATACATATACCGGGTGGGTAAATGCTATTACTACTGATCCGGTTATTCATAATGATTCGGTTATTTTTGGTGGAAGAAGCTGTAATTTGTATTCCCTGGATGCTGCGACAGGTGAAAAAAACTGGATGTACAATGAGCCCGGCAAGTGGATGGTCGGAGGCCCCACATTGGTTGATAGTACTATATACATGGGTTCCTCATATCAAAAGATTGTATATGCATTTAATGCCGGTTCAGGAGAGAAAATATGGACCACTGATGTCAAAAACCTTGTTTACGGAAAACCTGTTGTTGCAGGTGACAGGATCTATGCCGGAGTATCCAGCGATAATGTTGTTAGTAAAGGCTATTTGGCGGTGCTCGACAGAAACAGCACTGAAGTAATATCATGGTTAGACTTGTCGGGCCAGGTTTATTCAACTCCTGTGATCGTAAATGACACTCTTTACGTTGGCAGCTCAAATGGTAATGTATATGCTATTGATAAACAGAAATTAGATTCACGGGGCATCGCGGGCACATACCTGAAAACCGCCGGCACTGTTGATCTGGGGGCGTTATCAAAATCAGAAATTTATAATACGGAACTATGGATTTATAACGGGGGTAGTTGCAAAGACTCTGTAACTATTACTACTTCAAATGTAATTCTTTCTGTAAACCCTGAATATTTTATTGTGCCGCCCTCTGATAGTTTCAAGGTTGATTTGGAATTTGATTTTCCATCATTGGAAACCAGTGTGAAAAATTTCTCTCTTTCACTTAAGCCTCATTTATCATTTGCAGCCGGCATGATATACCAGTCATATAAAGTTACTTACCTGGAAGATATTGCAGTTATATCAGATATTGGATCAGAAGGTAACATAATTTCCTGTGAAGTTTATCCAAATCCTTTTAATGAAACTGCAGAGTTTGTATTTAATATTGATAAGGGATGCAAGGTACAGCTTAATTTATTCGATCCGCAAGGCCGGGAAATAGCCTTATTAATAAACAAATTTCATGATAAAGGGAAATTTACTTATAAGCTTCCCGGTGATCGATTACTATCCGGTGTTTATTATTACCGTCTGATAGCCGGCAAAAATTATTTCCGGGGGAAGATTATTTTTTTAGGAAACAATTAAGAAGAAGAACTTCTTCAAAACGGAGCTATCTTAAAAACATTGAATTTTCAGGCAATGACATATTTGGCAATGGTTATTTGTATGTTGACCTGTTTAATAGTCAATAATGAAAATTTACTATGAACCTGAACCTTTTATTTCAATAAATATTTTTGACGCAGATATTCTAAAATATCACTTAAAATTTCCTTTCTGCCCCCGATCATCATTTGTTCATTCATAAGGAACCGGCCGCCTGCCTGCTCAAGGATAACCTGTCCTGCGGCGTAATCATAATGTTTTCTCGTTACTGCAAGATTAATATATGCATCAAATCCTCCCATTGCACAGTAGCACAATGACATTGATCCCACTCCTAAAATCCGTACACGCTTAACTTTTTTAATTAATGTTTGCATTATGGCAATAGCGATGTCAATATTATTATCAGGATCATTTCTGTTTGGTAATTCGATAATTAATGTAAGATCTTCAAGCGGTTTATGTTGAGAACAGGTAATTGGCAGATCATTTTTCTTTGCCCCGTCATTATTTAAAGATGAGGCGTAAAAAATTTCATTTGTTTCAGGAACAAATACAATACCCTGCACTATCTTTTTCCTGAATTCCAGGGCCAGGGAAATGGAATATAAAGGTATATTCTGCTGAAAGTATTTTGTGCCGTCAATCGGATCAAGTATCCATACATAGTCTGTATCAGGATTGATAATATCTCTTTCTTCGGAATCAAATCCATGATCCGGAAATTCCTTTTTTATATAATTGAAGATGAATTCATCAACCAACAGGTCGGCATCTGTTACCAGATCATCATTGTCCTTAGATCGTTTTAATGTCGCATGCCCGAATATTTTTTTAGCTTTTTCTCCTGCTTCCTTAACAACATCTATAAGACTTAAAAAATCTTTCATGCCTGGTTCATTTTTTCATCTATATTAATAAAAAGGGCATTTAATAGTACTTTTAATTTCTCATCATTTTTTATCAGACTTTTATATATAGCGCCGGATGATGCAAATATTCTTGAAAATGAATCCAAATAATTAGTGTTTTGCTCATTATTAATTATAAATTTTCTTCCGGATTCTCTGACTAACAGCTCTCCAACCACACTGTCGTAAAACGAGGTTGATCCGCTTAAAGAAATATATGCATCAAAAGAACCTTTTACAAGGTAAGCCAGCCCAAAAGAACCTAAATTAAATCCTCTGATTTTTCAAACTTTAGGAAATATCAGTTTTAAAAGATTGCATGATTCGTTCCAATCCCTGCCTAACCTGTATTTTAAAAACTGTTTAAAAGCGAAGATCCCGCTTACTATACCTGCTGATATAAATGCAATATCAAATATTATTGTTAATGGTGATAATTTCTGAATTTTTGCCAGGATCATAACCATGGAAGTTACCGTAATGAGAAAGAAAAAAAAAGTCAGTCCGGATAAGAAATAATAGTATCTTTTAATTTGAAGATTTTTGGTTCTCTTAATTATAATTGCAGCTATTACAGAACCAATAACGGATATTATGAAGTTAATAAAATAAGACTTATCCATTGTATCTTTTAATAATTACTTTTTTTAGGGGCCTTAAGTTTCAGCCTGATATCCTCAAAAATCCGGTCTGTTTTGTCTCTTAATATCTTTTTGCTTTTTATTAGTTTCTTCATCAGCATTTTTTTATTCGCAGGAATATTGACATCCAGTCCCTGATCATTGATCGGAGCATAAAGCTGTGTATGGAAACGAAGAGAATTGCCTGTTCCCGATGGTCGCATTGTCACATGATTTAACTTATCATCATCAAAATAAAGACGTATACCTTCGTCAGGAAACTGAAATTCCATTGAAGGAGGATATATACGATCATATTTTCCTGTTCTGTAAATATTTGCAGATTTCACCTGCATTCCGGCGATTGAAAGGTCACCTGCTTTAGCCAGGTGGAACAGGCTAAAGGCTCGCCTTAATATGTTCTTTTTTATCCTGTCACCTCTTATGCCCGGGTATTCTCCGTCAAGCGGGTCAGGCTCATAGCCATTGACAAAAAGGCCGATACCCGGATCAAGATAAATTTTCTCATCCAGTAAATCAAATAATGTAGTATCATGTTCCTTAGCATATACAGCAAGTTCAGCTGCCAGGATTGCTGCAAATGTTCCGTCTTTATCCCTTACATGGCCGTCAGTGCCCAGGGAATGATTATCTTTCGGCGGCCCGCCAAGTATGGAAAATCCATTGCTTTGTTCCATGGCAGCAATATTAAATGAGCGTTTGGATTTGGAGGAATATAGTCCGGAGCTATTGAAAATTATAGGGTGTGAGAAGTTTACTTCTCCCGGGACCAGACCTTCTTTAATTTCAGAGTACTTTTTATAAAGTGCTTCATCCCCGTTCCAAAGATCCCTTGTTGAAGCGGCTAGCATAGCAAAACCTACCCATGTTTTGAGGACGCCGATATTGTATTTCTCGGCAAGCTTAACTATGCTGTCAGATGTTGTGTGCGACAATACAATAAATTTTTTATCAAAGTCAGGGATATCTTCGGGCTTAACATTTTCTTTTCCTTGTGTAAGTCTGTACCACATTATCAGCGCCCAGAGATCATCAGCAGGGAAAAGACACCAGTCATTTTTATATAATGATTGTTGATTTTCCGGCACTTTAACAACAACACCGCAACGGTCAGCATCAGGGTCGGTACCTATAAGAATATCCAGTTCTTTAAATCCTTTGTCCTTAAATTGTTTTTTATAGCTGTTGACAGCAACTTCGGCTGCTCTTTTATCACCGGGGTCAGGCTGTCTTTCATGCCCTGCTTCACTTGGGAATGACGGGAACAAGCCGTTAAGTTCATTTAAGCCGTTTTCAGTTATTACCTGTGCATCTTTGAACCCCGAGTCGGATAATAACCGGGGGACAGCTATGTTTCCGGCACCATGGTACGCACAAAATCCGATATTCACAGGTCTGGCTGAATTTTTCTGGTTCTCAACCAGTTCTTTTGAGATCAGAAATGATTTGATATGATCCTTATGCTCATCGTGAACATTTATCCTGTAATTATTTAATCCGAAATAGTCAAATTCCGGCACTTCATTTTCTCCGCTCAGAAACCACAATTTTCCTTTTTCCGCTTTATTTAAAGGTTTATATTTTAATATCTGTTCTGTTGATTCTGAAAAATTACTGTTATTGAACAGGGGCATAATATACTCGTTCAATATGGAATCTCTTTCCTCCGGGTCAAACTGGGAACCATTTCCGCATGAGAGTTTATACCCGTTATACCTGTAATCATTATGACTGGCCGAGATCAATATGCCGACATCGGCCTTGATCTTCTCAAACGGTATAGCAAATGTTACTTCAGGATAGGGGCAGGGAGCATCAAACAGGTAAACCTGGTAACCGTAGCCAAGGAACAGTTCGGCAACAATCGACGCAAAATCATAACCCCTGATCCTGCTATCATATCCTATGACTATTTTTTTAAATCCTTCCTTAATACCAAATTTGGCAACTCCAACAGAAGTGAGGAGCAACAGTATGTTATTTATTGTATTCGGGCCTTTAATTACAGGCGCATCAAGCCCCTGTTCTTTTATCCGTACTATAGATTCCTTATCGAAAGCCATCATCCCTCTAATGCCGCCTGTTCCGAAAGAAAGATACTGCCTGAATGCATTTACTATCTGTTCCCATTTTTCATTCTCAATAGCATTTATAATGCCTTTTTTAAAATTAGGGCTTATGGTATCAATATTTTTGTCCAGGACCCATCTTTCAAGGTTTGAATATGTATTTTTTTCAGCAATGTTATACAATTGCTGATCGATCATATCATTTTTAATAGCAGACAGCAGGTAATCATTTATACCTGACTTTGCTTTTTCCAGATTTTTCTTTACTTCACTTAATTCCATATACATTTTAAATTTTATTAATAGGATTGTTTAAAGGTAATGTAACACATACTCTTTTAATACCGTGTAATTAATGATTTGCTTTTTCAATACTTCAAATAAGCATATTACTGAAATTTATCCCTATTAAGCGGAATAAATACCTAGTAAGAATGTAAAAATATAAATAACATTTTATGATTTTGTAAAATGAATATAAAATTATCAGTAATAATGATTTTTTAATACCGCGGATATTCTTCACGGTTTTTTGATCATTACTGTATTAAAATTATGCTTTTGGATACGATGACAGTATAGTGAAAATTATGGCTGTGATAAACTTATTGTCGGGGACTCTTTGTCACCGGAGTAGCTTAAAGTATAAGTTTTATTTATCAGTAGTTCCGGGTAAACTCCAATTGAGGTTATCTCACTGTAATCTTCATGATCACTTGTGTCGTTAACATTTACCCAGTGATATGCGAGTATAAGACTTTTACTGGCCACAACATTCATATATTCAGTCCTTTGTCCGGGCAATAAATACTCGTCAATTGTTCTGAAGCTCTGATTATTAACAATTACATTTGAGATCTTATAATTTCCCAGATTATTTACAACCCTCAAATCGGGATTTTCTTCATTTTCGTCAGGGTCCACACAACTTAATATCAATGCCCCGATAGTAAAACAAAGTAATAGATTAAGTATTTTCATGATTATTAATTTTAATTGTGATATACAGTAATTTTTAAAATATTAAATGTATTAATTTAATACTTGATCTCCAAAGATACTTCTTTTGATGGCATATTTCTTTTCTGTAATTCTATTATTATTCCCCAATATATGGGTCCTTGATTTTCTTCGCCTGATATTTTATATTTGAAAATGTTACTTCACACTTTTCCTCTTGAGGTGACTGAGCTAAAAAACCAGCTGCAATCCCATGTTTGTGTCAAATTGCAGATGTCTTACCAAAAACCACTGTGATCCATTTTCAGAATAATATAAAGTAACAACATCACCGGCTTTTGCTACTTTAAAAAAAACCTTTTTATCATTTATTTCCACCGAATTGCAATCGTCAGAAATGTTCCTTGTCACAACACTTACAACTCTTTTTGCTCCTGTATAGTCCTTTTCGAAACAGAACTTAATCCAATTTAAACTGTTACTTTTTATAATAATTGCGCCGCCGTCCCATTTATTTTCAAAAGGATATTCAATCGAAGCAGAAAGGACAAAATTATCATCCGCTTTAAATAAAAGCCTTGGAGCATTGTCTGCATTGTAGGTTATATTTGGATCTCTGAAAACATATCTGTTTTCTCCACGGCTTCTAGAATTAACTCGTTATCCTTAATTGTAAATTTATCCGGTTTGTTTTCCTAAAAAAGACGATGAGGGATAGAAGTAATCTTATAAGCGGTACCTTCCAAAATGTTAATTTTTCTTTTGACCTATAATTGTTATAAATCTGTTTACGGTTTTATCAAGAATTATTTCAAAACCAATTCCTTCCAGAAAATCCATTATTAATTCCCTGGAAATCCTGATTTTACAGTAGGAACTTACTTTTGGGATCCATTTATCATCTTCTCTTTCGTACAACAGATCGGTAACTCTTACCTTATCAGGAAAATACTCCAGGAAGCAGGTCAATATCTTTTGGGGATCACTTTTTACCGGAATAAATCTGTTTGTATCTTCCAGTTCATTTGAATAATCTCTGAATGTGAGTATAATTTTACCGTCAGGTATCAATGCATTAAATGAATCCTCAAGCAGGGCTTTTATCTCAGCAACCGAATCCAGATGTGTTATTGTATCGCCGCAACATATTATAAGTTCTGGTTTCGGTTGGGAATATTTATTTAATTGTCTGATGTCATCATAGATTATTTCTACAGGCAGGCTGCCTGTTTTTGCATCAAGTTCATTAAGCAACTGTTTGTTAAAATCTATTGCTTTGACCTTAAACCCCAGGTTTGCCAATGCTATTGTTTGTATCCCGTTTCCTGCTCCCAGATCAATCACCTGACCGGAATCAACTGGACTTATCTCATTTTCAATGCAGAACCTGGTGAATTCATCTCTCTTTTCCTTAAAATCACCTGTCATCCAGGAATAAAAATTTCCCAAATGATTTTCATAATGCTCTTTAACTGTCATGTAGTGTTTCTTTTAAAAAAAGTGGATGGCAGTAGATAGTGCTTATTCGTATCGGATAAAAGATTTAATTATTTCATTTATAAATCATAAATTCATTACGCAAACATTTACCTGTTGCTGCCGGCCTCATGCCTCTTACCGGGTAAGTAATGCGGGATGCCGCATATTCTGTGTCAGTGTTTGTTTTTATTCTTCAGATGATCAAAATGACTATTGTCAGCATCTGTTCTGACAACAATTTCCTGCGGTAATTCACCCATTTCTTTATACTTCACATTCATTTCTTCGAAGAGGCTCTGTGTTTTCTCAGGATATTTTTTACACAGGTTATTCTTTTCTCCGGGATCACTTTTCAGGTTTATCAGAAGTGTGTCATGTGCCTTTACTGCCTGCATCCAGCTGGAGCCTTCATATCCCTCAAAAGGTTCTTTAATTTTCCAGTCACCTTTTCTGTAACATTGCAGATCATTAGCTGCTGTAAAAAACAGAAATGTGCTATCTTCACGCTTACCTGTATTAAAAAGAACCTGTGAGATATCTTTTCCATCAAATACTCTGTCTTCAGGAAGGGTTATACCCGTTAAATTCGCAAAAGTCGGAAACCAGTCCATCTGGCTTGCCAAATCATCATAAACCAAACCTTCCGGTATTTTACCTTTCCACATAGCGACAGTTGGCACGCGCATTCCCCCTTCAAAGGTATATTGTTTGCCCTCTCTCAATATGCCGGCAGACCCGCCATAGTCTTCCATAACCAGCCATGGCCCGTTATCACTGGAAAAAATCACAAGAGTGTTTTCAAGTAATTCCAATTGTTCAAGTTTTTCCAGTATTTGTCCTACGCTCCAGTCAAGCTCCTGCACAACATCACCATAAAGCCCCCTTTCAGATGTTCCTGTAAAGTCCTCCGAAGCATATATTGGCACATGGGGCATACTATGTGCCAGATACAGGAAAAATGGCCTGTCTTTGTTTTTATCAATGAATGCCAGGGCTTCTTCCGTATATCTTCTGGTAATGTATCTCTGGTCTACATTAAATTCTTCCACATCATTACCTCTCATGTATACAACACTTGCCATGTCATTACTGTAAGGAATACCAAAATAACTGTCAAAACCTTGTTGCAATGGCAGGAACTGGCGGTGGTGACCTAAATGCCATTTTCCAACAATTCCCGTTGCATAATTTTTTTCTTTCAGCATTTCAGCTATTGTAATCTCTTCAGGAGGCATTCCTGTAAAACTCTCAGGGAAAAACACATTATTTACTCCCATTCTTTGGGGTAACCTTCCTGTAAGCAGGGATGCCCTTGAAGGACTGCTAACCGGTGATGAGGAATAAAATTCATTAAATTTAATTCCTTCCCTTGCCATCCGGTCAATATTTGAAGTTCTGATATCCGTTGCCCCAAAACAGCCTAAATCGCCATACCCCAGATCATCAGCGAAAATGTGTATTATGTTCGGCAGTTTTTCATTTTTGGATACCTTGTCTTTTGCGGAATTGCAGCTTATTAATCCAAGTGCAAACAGTGAAATGGATTTGATTTTATTCATTATTTAGTAACATAGGGTAAATTCAACTTAACATTCTTGATATCAGTATTATAAAGACTGTTATAATAAATAAGCTATATCCAAATAATGTCTTTATACTTTGTTTTGTTGGTTCTGTTTCTTTAACTGAATCGATTATCAACAAAATACTGGTCACTAACAATCCGATGTGGGAGATGATTATTATAATACCTGTACCCGGCCAGTGCTGGACTTTAAAAAGAAAAGCGGCTAAAGACAAACACATGGCAATACTCCCTGAAATACCGGCTGATTTTTCCAGAGTTGTAGTGAGTGGCTTGATGCCCATAAGCAGGTAAACAATAAAGAAAGCAATAACAGATACACTGCCAATAGTAAGAAATATACCTGCCCCGGGCCAGTGCATCATTTTGAATATAATTCCAATAGTAAGTACAATAATTGAAATTATACCTAAAATTTTACTGTTTGTTTTCATGGTGGTGGACTTAGGTTAAACAAGCAAGATTTTATTTTTATAAATCGAAATTAACTATATTTCTGATATAAGCATATTATTTTTTCACAGAATATAGCTATTCAATTATTTTTGTAATATAATAGTTTATCTGTAAACCGGTCTTTTATATCCGTAGCTTCTTATCTCTGATCACTCGAAGCTAATCCAGTCAATTTCTACCTCCTCTGTATTATTCAACGTGATGAAAAGATCATGAATCCCTGCCGGTATTTCTTTTAGCTTTGACCGGATAATGTTCCAGTTACCGGTTTCCGGAATTTCTACCTGAGCCACTATGGGGCCATACTGATTATCAATCCTGATAGTTACTGAGCCACTCTTTTTCGAAAAACCATTAATTCTGATGTTTTGTTGTTTGAGATCGTTAAAACTAACATTATTATATCGTATCCATGAATTTTCTCCTGATAAAGAGACTTTCCATCCTTTCATCTTTTTTGATTCATCAATAAAACTCAGGCTAACTCCTGATTCACTGCAGTCGGAATACCTGTCGATTTGAATTTTGCCGGTTGCATCGCTTATCCCAACACCCCGCAAGGTAGGTGTGACTTTACGTATGGTACCGTCTTTATTAAAAGACAGGCTGTCGGCTTTTATCGAGCGGTTTTTATCAAATTTCGGAGACAGATCGTTATGGTGATAAAACAAGTACCACTGGTTTTTATATTCTATGATGGATTGGTGATTGGTCCAGCATCCGGTAGGCGATTCATCCATAATCACGCCTCTTACCGTAAATGGGCCCATAGGATTGTTACCTGTTGCATAGGCAAGTCTTTCAATCCTATTCTGAACTTGGGCAAATGTGAGATAATAAATGCCATTGCGTTCAAAAACAAAGGGGCCCTCTTTTAACCCTTTGGGCATATTGTCGATGATCTGTGGTTCGGCAGTAATATTTTTCATATCGTTGCTTAACCTGGCAATATACAATTTGCCTCTGTCGGACCAGTACAAATATGCCTGCTCATCCTTATCAATAAAGGGATTGGGATCAATTCCAGGCGATATGGGTTTTTCTTCGGGAATAAACGGACCATAAGGCTTGTCAGATATTGCTACACCAACAGCCCGGCCTCGTTCTTTAATTTTACCCTTTTCAATAGCTGAATAGTAAAAGTAATATTTGCCATTTCTGAAAATACAATCGGGAGCCCACAAGCTAAAGGAAGTAGAATCGCACCATGGAACGTTATCCTGAGTTAAAATCACCCCATGATCTTCCCAGTCAGTAAGGTTTTCGGATGAAAAAACATGATAATCGGCCATGCAAAATCCAATGAAACCCTGACCCGGCTTACATGGGATATCGTGAGAAGGATAAACATAAACTTTTCCATCGAATACCCTTGCTGAAGGATCGGCTGTAAACTGGTCAGTGATTAAAGGATTTTGAGTCTTAAGGCATGGAAATACCAAAAATAAAATGCCAGTTATTAAGATTATCACTTTTTTCATTTCATTAAAATTTTTTTCTTATATCTGCATTTTAATCTTTGATAAATTTCAAATTCGTTTCTTTCCGGCCATCGATAATTTTCAGAAAGTATACTCCTTTGGAAAGATTTTCTATTGGAACACTATTTTGAGTTTTTCCTGTTAATTGCAATTTTCCTGTAATGTCGGATATTTGATATTCAATTTCGTTGTCATTTCCTTCGACGAATAATACTTTTCCCGCAGGATTAGGATAAATAGAAACAGAACTCATATTTTCCAGTTCATTAATTGAGGCTATTACTTCATTTCCCTCCAATATTACTGTGCCAAAATAGGACGCATCTTGCCATGCTTGATCTTCTGCAGCATTCCAGGAAAGTTTTCCGTCTCTTCCGCCGCCATCATCATCATCGTTTATCATGAAATCAAAACCTATCTCCATATCATCTGCAGGCGTTCCCTGCAAGGTTGTCCAGGGAATTCTGGCTTCAACTATATAACCGGTATCAGTATCTGCTATACTATAAATGATATCTGTTGTAGATCTGCCGCTTGGAAGCACTCCAACGGTGGTCCCATCATTCCATGCAAAAGAATATTGAACATCATTTGCGTCATAAGTTGTAGTCTTTGCGTTGTTGATATCGAAATAAAACTCCACATTATCGTCTTCATAAGTGTTTGGACTATCGTTTTTTTTTATATCGTCGGTTACTTCAGCTAAAAGATAAACATACATATCGTCCCACAACATTTTAGCTGTTCCACTCAGGTCGCTTTTGCTAAAATCTGTCCCGACAAGTTTGTTTGTAGCCTCAAAGCTCACCACTTCTTCTTTGTTCCATATTTTATCAATGATTCCATTTACAGTTGGTGGAGTGCTTGTTTTAAAGACTACTAATGCAGGAGCATTAACGATAACACTTACGACATTTGAATAGCCTCTCAGATCCTGGCTGTCGACCGCTTCAGCATAAATGTAATAGAAGCCGGGGGTCATATCCGTTAACGTTAAACTGAAAGGAGCAATGGTGTCTTCCTCTAATATCTGATCTTTATTGAAAAATATAACCTTTGCCACATTGTTGTTCGGATCGGTAACAGTTGTTGTAAAAGTAACGGTTGCCGGTGCTTCGAAGGTAGTGTCATTTGATGGGCTGTCTATTGTAATGGCAGGTGCATCCGGATTTGGAGGTTCTTTCCATGCTTCAATCCATTTATTATAATCCACACTATAAAAATCATGTATATGAATGTCGGTATTTGCTGTAGTATCGTTAAAGAGGAACTTGTCGATAAATGCTTGCACCTCAGAATATGATTCGGTGGGAAGAGTGCAATGATCATGTCCTGATCTAAAAGAAAAGCCAAACCGATCGGGTATTTCAAAATTGTTATAAACCTCTTCTGCAGCCCTGCAAGATACATAGCCTGACTCATCTCCAAGCCATACCCAGGGTGGATTTCCCAGGGTTATTAATGCCCGGGGAACTATCATAGCCATTAACTCATGATGGTCGTGAGGCAACGTACCAACCTTGCCCTGAAAGTTCGTTTTCATGCTTGTCATAAACCAGGAATAATTGGTATTGTCAATTTTTTCAACATCTCCAATGGTTTCTGAAACACGCCATGAATTTATACCTCCGCCACCTGATTCCTGCACAATGGTAAGCGCTACACGTTCGTCATAAGCACCTGAAAAGAGGGCCATTTTACCCGCGTATGAACATCCGGTTACTGCAATGTGCTTTGTGTCTGCATTGAGCTCTGATTTAACTATCTCAATGCCATCTATCAGGCGGCTCACACCCCATGCCCATGCACTGTAATTTCCGACATATGTAAGCTCCGGGTATAGTTTGTAGTATGGGTCATCTAAATTTCTGTTACTTGTAAATGACAAGGTAACAACCTGATTGTGCATGAACGGGATTTGGATAACACTATCAAATAGTTCCGAAGGAATACCCCCTGTGGGGCTATTCATACCAATTACTATCGGAAACGGACCACTTCCCTCCGGAATGATGACGGTTGAAGTTAGTGTGAGTGTATCACCATTCTCAATTATTTCAACTGTGAGCGTATTGTTGGAGAAAGTCGCTGCAATGCTATCCGGGGGGTCAGGTTTTGGCCCGATTTCATACTCTTCAATTTCGGCTTTTATTTCATTCCGTCTGCATTCCCAATCCGGAAATGTGTCCACCCGGCCACTTCCATCAGACCAGGCAAAAGGGTCTGGCAGGAATGGATAGTTTTGCAGCTCAGCCGGTTCAGGAAGCGGTGGTTTCTCACAACTGGCTCCGGAATTCTCAACATCGTAAACAAATGGTAGTTGAGCATATGAATTAACGACCACAAATGCACTGAATATGAGCGTTAGTAGTTTTAATTTAAAGTTCATTTCTTTTCGTATTTTAATTAAGTTTAGAAATCCTAATTTTAATAATAATAAATTAGTATTCCGCATTATAGACTTAAAATTAACATTTTTTTTATTCTTTCACTATTTAGCTGTTAGCAAGGGAGTTAATCAATTCGTGTAATATGGGGAATGACACAGAACGGATGTGTGTATGCCGTCGTGCCTCCTTTATTTATTTAATTAAACTTGTCAATTTAGCACAAGTTAAATAATTCTTAATACTTATCAAATAGTGAAAAGCGGCATGCGGTATGACACCGTGTGTGTGCCCTGCATGAGCAGTTCACACACTTGTTGGAAGCTCTTGAAAAACTTCAAATATGCAAAATTATTTTGAGTTGACAAGAATTACATTCAACAAGTGTTTTTTTCCAGAGG